>JAGQRA010000403.1 GCA_020425885.1 Planctomycetota bacterium
GGGGATGCAGTGGTGGGCCGTGGGCGGGCGGATCTCGATGGTCGCCGGAACGGACATCTTCGTCACGGCCACGATCTGGGGTTTCTGGATCAGCCTCGCGCTGACCGTCGTGTCCGGCGTCAACTACGTCTACAGGGCGCGCTCGATCCTGTTCGCCGGAGCGATCTGAATGGGACCCGTCGACCGGCTGCGTTGGTGTCTGATCACGAGCTGCGGGCTCGGCCTGTCGCCGTTCGCGCCCGGCACCGTCGGCACGCTCGGCGGAGTCGTGCTGGCGGTCACGCTGCAATGGGCCCTGCCCGAGCACTACCTGCTCTGGTGGTCGGTCGTGGCGGCGGTGCTGTTCGTCTACGGCTGCCTCGAGACGAAGTTCGTTGCGCGCACCTGGCCGAAGAAGGACCCGGGTCAGTTCGTGCTCGACGAGGTCGTCGGTTACCTCGTGACCGTCATCACCTATGTCCTCATCCGCCAGACCGCGCCCGACGCGACCGGTCACATGGTGGCATTCTTCGCCTTCCGCGCCTTCGACGTGCTCAAGATCCAACCGTGCCGTCGTCTCGAGGACCTGCCAGGGGCGGTCGGCATCATGGCCGACGACCAGGTGGCAGGGGTCTACGCCGGAGTGTCGATGTGGCTCGTCTTGTCCCTGCTCGGGCTGTAGAAATCGCACGTCATGGCCAGGAAAGGCACTCGATCGAACGGCAAGCTGGCAACGAGCCTCACCCTCACGTTGGGCATCGTCGGCCTGTTCTGCGGCGTGCTCGTCGCCTTCGCCCTGATCCAGAACGTCAGCGGGTTGATCCCCGACGACAGCCGGGGCTCGATGGGCCGCGTCTGGGGCGTGGGGCTGTTGATGGCGGGAGTCTGCGGCGCGGGCTGCGCCATCGGTGCCTGGATCCTCGGCGGCAAGCTCGGCAGCCGTATCACCGACGTCGGGCTCGCGGTGTCGAAGCTCGGCCGCGGTGGTTCGGAGGTGCGCGTCCGCAGCACCGGCAACGACGAGGTCAGCGCGCTCGGGCGTTCGGTGCAGTATCTGGCCAACGACCTCGCCGACCTGCTGCAGAGCCAGGGCGAACAGGGCGGCGGCATGCATGTCTCGATGGACCCGCTGGTCAAGCAGCTGCGCGACAAGACCGTGCCGGCGCACCTCACCGCCGTCGGCGGCTTCGAGGTCGACGGCGCCCTGGGCAGCGGCTCGCGCGGCGGACTCGACTACTTCGATTGCGTCGATCAGGGTGAGAACGGCGCCGTGCTCTATCTCGTCAGCGGGGAAGGGCAGGGTGCCCTCACCGTCTATGCCTGCCGGCAGGCGCGTGACGAGATCAAGCGCGCGCTCGAAGCCGGGGCGACGCCGCGCAAGGCGCTGGCGCACACCAACAGGGTGCTGACGCAGAATCTGCCGTCGGGCGTCTGTGCCAAGGCATCGCTGCTCCAGCTCACCAACGGCAACGCCAAGCTCTACCAGGCCGGCGCGCGTTCGCCGCTGCTGATCTGTCAGCGCGGCGACGTGCTCGAGCTCAATGCCGAAGGCATCGCCATCGGGCTCGACGAAGGCCCGGTGTTCGAGAAGTCGCTGCGGCCGCAGGAGATCGCGATGAGTCCCGGAACCCGGCTGGTGCTCGGCAACGACGCCATGCACCGTTGCGACGGTCTGCTCGACCTGCTGCGGCAGCACAGTCCGCGCCATACCAACATGTTCATGAACATGGTGCTCGGCAGCATCGAGCAAGATGCCGGTGAGGACGGCCTGCGCGAAGACGTCGTGTTGATGACCGTGAAGAAGGCGGGTCAGGAGTGACCGCCGGCCGGCAGCCGGCGCGCGCAGGTACGTTCCAGCGCCTGATCGAGGACATCTATTTCGACCGTGACTCGGCGCGCGGCGTGCCGGGCACGTTGCTGTGGTTCGTCGAGGAGGTCGGCGAGCTCGTGCGCGCCATCCGGCGCAGAGAGCGCGACAACCTCGAGGAGGAGTTCGGCGATGTCTTCGCCTGGCTGGCGACCCTGGCCTCGCTGCACGGGGTCGATCTCGATCAGGTCGCGCACGCCAAGTATGCCGCCGGCTGCCCGCGCTGCCGGGCCACGCCGTGTGCGTGTCCACATCCGCCGGCGAGCTGAAGCGCCGGGCCGGGGCCGGCCTTGGGAATCTTCCCGTCGCGGTGTCGTAGCGGCGCGGGTCCCTCGACGACCATAAACTGCTCCCAAATGGCCGACCCAGCGCCCGCCCAGCCTGCCCCGCCCGATCGCCTGCCCGACTGGGAATCGTTCTATCGGGACTACCGCAAACCGGGCTACGTGGCAGGCTTCGAGATCACCAGCAAGCTCGGTGGCGGCGCCTTCGGGCTCGTCTACCGGGCGAGGAAGGAGTCGATCGGCAAGGACTACGCGATCAAGTTCCTCAAGGTCGAGGACGACGAGGTGCGCCTGGCGGTGCTGCACGAGCTCGAACAGGTCAGGTACTTCGCCCAGATCGATCATCCCAACCTGGTGCAGATCGAGGACCGCGGTGAGGTCGACGGCATCCCGTACCTGGTGATGCAGTATGCCGGCAGCGAGACGCTGCGCGACCACCTGCCGCCGGATGGTCGAATGCCCACCGCCGCGGAGCGCGACGAACGCATGCGCTGGTTCCTGCAGGCCTGCCGCGGCGCCGCCGCGTTGCACGAGCGCTCGCTGGTGCACTTCGACCTCAAGCCGGGCAACGTGTTCCTCAAGGGACCGGTGGCGCGCGTCGGCGACTACGGTCTCAGCAAGCTCGTGACTCGCTCGCGCGGCAGCCTGACGATGGGGCGTGGCACGCCGTACTACATGGCGCCGGAGATGCTGCGACGCCGCGGCGATCACCGCAGCGACATCTACTCGCTCGGGGTGATGCTCTACGAGATCCTGTGCGGAGTGCCGCCGTTCACCGGCGACAGCGAGTGGGAGGTCCTGAACAAGCACGAGAACGCGGCGCCGGTGTTCCCACCCCACCTTTCCACCTCCGAACGAGCGGCGATCGCCCGCTGTCTGCAGAAGGACCCGGCGGCGCGCTACCAGCGCGTGGAAGAGCTGATCGCGGCACTCGGCGCCCCGGCCGGGGTTGCGGCCGCGACCTGGGATGATCTCAGGGACGGTAGCCCGGGTGCGGCGTCGCCACCTCAGCGCCCGTCGCGATCGAACTCGCCACCGCCAGCACCGCCGCCGCTGACTCCGCCGCCGCGACCGGCATCGGCGAGCGGGCCCGAGGACGACGAGGTGAGTCCGGTCGAAGGCCTCCGCGATGCCTCGCGCCAGGCCATGAAGCACGCCCGCACGATCGCCGGGCAAGCGATCGTCATGGCGCAGGAGTTCTCGCAGAAGGCCGCAGCGAAGGCGCAGGAGCTGATGCAGAAGGCGCAGGAGGATCATCGGCTGCGTCGGCCCATGCGCGAGGCCCGGCGTCGACGCCGGGCTGAGCGGAAGCTGGTGCGCGCGGCGGCGCGGGCGGAAGCCAGAGAGTTGCGCCGACCGAGGGTCGGGCTCGCGGCCGTGGCGCTGCTGCTGGCGGTCCCGGTGCTGGCGGGCATCGTGCTGCTGGGGCTGGCGCCGCGGGAGCTGACGCTGGCCAAGGCCACCGCCGACTCCTTCGAGAGATCGTCCACCGCGGCGGCAGCCGCTGCCGGTACGGCGAGCGCCAACGCCTGGATCACCTACTCGAGCGGTGGCAAAGGCCTGTTCACCACGTGGTCGATCCCAGGCCCGTTGTTGACCAGCGTCGCCATCACCGAACCCGACTGGGCCAGGAGCTGGTTCGAGGACGAGGAGCTGGCAGAGCGTCAGTTGAACGAGCGGCTGAGTCGCATCCGCGAGCAGGCCTCCTGGTCGGCCGCGGCGCGCGGTCGGACGATCGTCTTCCCGCGCTTCGAGTGCAGCCCAGCGGCCGAACACCTCGCCGATCTCGATCGGTTGCTCGATGGCGCCGAATACGACGCGGCGATCGCGGCGCGGCTGCTCGACGATGCTCCAGACTCCCTGGCGCCGGCGGCGATGCGGCTCCGCGGCCTCGACTTCGCCGACGCCGGTGATCGCGAGCGGGCGCGTCGCCTGCAGCGCCTGCTCGTCGAGGGGACCGGGCAGGAAGGGATCCCGCTGGTCGAGGGTCGCGGTCTGTCGCGGCAGGCGATCCGGCGCGCCAACGACCAACTCGGCGACATGTGGCTGTGGTATCTCCACGAGGTCGCCATCACCAGGCAGAGCTGGGACGTCTACTGCCGCATTCGTCGCCAGCATCCGCGGTGAGCGGACGCCGCCGGCCGGCACCGCGCCGGCCCCGGGTGCGACCGCCGAAGGGCGGCCGACCTGTCAGCGGCTGGCCTGCCAGACACCGTTCTTGCGGTCGATGTCGAGGCTGGTGATGTCCGGGTCGAGCTCGACCTTCACGGCCTCGCCCGCGAACTCCACCGTCGCCGTCGTGCTGCCGCGCCAGTGCTCCATCGACACCGTGCCGCGTGACTTCTCACCGTCGGCGAACGTCGCCTCGACGATGCACGGGTGGATCGCGCGGCCGAGGTCCTCGATCGTGACCGTTGTCCTGCCGCTCCTCACCGTGACGTCGGCGATGCCGTGGTCCAGGGTCCAGGTCTCGAACATCCAGGTCCGGAAGTAGGGCTCGAGATCGATGCCGGCGTGGTCGCCGAAGGTGCGGAAGAAGTCGTAGGGAGTCGGATGCTTGAACGCCCAGTCGCGGGCGTAGCGACGGAAGGCGCCGAAGAACGTGTCGTCGCCGAGCAGGCCGCGCAGCTGATGCAGCACGGCCGCCGGCTTGGCGTAGCTGGCGAACACGAAGTTGTCGTCACCGTAGGTGTCGGCGTGGCGCATGCAGACGGCGTCGCCGCCGCGCCGCACCGTGGCGACGTAGGACATGATGCCCCGCTGCGGGCCGCTCGCCTTCTGCGTGAAGTCGTCGCGGCACAGCGTCGTCCAGAACGAGGTGAAGCCCTCGTCCTGCCAGGCGTAGCGCTTCTCGTTGCTGCCGAC
>JAGQRA010000005.1 GCA_020425885.1 Planctomycetota bacterium
CGGGTGCCGAGCCTCGTTCCCGCCGATCCGCTCGACTTCCGCCGCGGCCACAGCCGTGACGACGGCCTGCTGGCGGAGCTGAACTGGCGGCCGGGCGAGGAGTGGGCGATCCGCGCCGAAGGTCGGGACTTCGGCAGCGACGGCGTGTTGGTGCACGAGCTGGTGCCGGAGCGATCGCGGCAGGCCAGCGCCAGCGTCGAGTGGCAGCGCGAGCCGGCGCGGGCGACCCTGTCCGCGCGCCACCGCCACAACGACAACGAGGTCTCCGGGCATCGACTCGATTCGTATTCGATCGGGCTCGACGGCGCCTTCACGGCCTTTGGCGCGACCTGGTCGGCGGGCTACACCTTCGCCCGCATCGAGACCCGGACCCGCACCAACTTCTTCTTCGATCCGGATCCGAACCCGGTGCCGACCCTGGTCGGCTTCGACGGCGAGACCCACACCTGGCAGGCGGCCGCGAGCGTGACCCCCGCCGACGCCGTCAGCGCCGAGATCGGCGCCGTCGTCACCAACACCGCCGGCTCCTACTCCCTGCTCTCGGTCGATCTGCGCGCCGAGCTCCGCTGGCGGTGTCTGGAGCGCGGCACCGCCGGTGTCGAGTGGCGTCACATGCAGTTCGAGGACGCGGACGAGGTCGACAACTGGAACGCCGACCTGATCTTCCTGTTCTGGAGTCACGAATGGTGATGCGGTTGCTCACTTCCGAGCGACCCCATCGACGCATAGCATTGCCGCCTTGGTAAGACCATTCGCGGCCCTCGCTGCTGCCCTTCACGATGGCTACTCGTGGCGTCACCTGCGCGGTGATGTCACCGCCGGCATCGTCGTCGCCATCGTCGCGCTGCCGCTGTCGATGGCGCTCGCGATCGCGGTCGGGCTGCCGCCACAGCACGGCCTCTACACCGCGATCATCGCCGGCGGCGTGATCGCGCTGCTCGGTGGTTCGCGCACGCAGGTCTCGGGACCGACCGCCGCGTTCGTCGCCATCCTGCTGCCGATCGTGCAGCTTCACGGGCTCGCCGGCTTGATGCTCGCGACCACCTTTGCGGGCGCGATGCTGGTCGGCCTCGGGCTCTTGCGCTTCGGCCGCTACATCGAACTCGTGCCGTATCCGGTGGTCACCGGCTTCACCGCCGGCATCGGTGTCACGATCGCCACCGGCCAGCTCGCCGGCTTCTCCGGCATGGAAGGGGTCGCGCCGCAGCCTCACTTCCACGAGGTGCTGGCCGAACTGTGGCGCTGCCTGCCGACGGTCGATCCGTTCGACCTCGGCCTCGGCATCGCCACCGTCGTGCTGCTCCTGCTTTCGCCGCGCCTGCTGCCGCGGTTGCCGGCGCCGCTGGTCGCGGTCACCGCGGTCGGCGTCGCCGCCTTCGCGCTCGAGCGCGCCGGGATCGCCGACATCGCCACGATCGCGGAACGGTTCTCGTACCCGTTGCCCGGCGGCGGCACCCATGCCGGCGTGCCGCCGTGGCCGCCGGTGCCGGCCTGGCCGTGGGATGCGCCCGGCCCCGGCGGCGCGCCGCTCGACCTCGACTTCCAGACCGTGAAGGAACTGCTGGTCGCGGGCATCACGATCTGCATGCTCGGCGCGATCGAGTCGCTGCTGTCGGCGGTCGTCGCCGATGGCATGACCGCGACCCGGCACGATCCCGACACCGAGCTGCTGGCGCAGGGTCTCGGCAACCTCGCGGCGCCGTTCTTCGGTGGCTTCGCGGCGACCGGGGCCATCGCCCGCACCGCCACCAACATCAAGAGCGGTGCCCGCACGCCGGTCGCGGCGTTCGTGCACGCAGCATGTCTGCTGGTGATGACGATGACGCTCGCGCCGCTGCTCGGCGCGTTGCCGATCGCGGCGATGAGCGGGCTCCTGCTGGTCATCGCCGTGCGCATGGCCGACGTCCGCCACGTCGCCCGCGTGCTGCGGGTCGCGCCGCGTGCCGACAAGGGCGTGCTCCTGACCTGCATGCTGTTGACGGTGGCGTTCGACATGGTCGTCGGCGTCGCCACCGGCATGGTGTTGGCGTCGCTGTTGTTCCTGCGGCGCATGGCACGCCTGACCGGCGTCCGACTGGTGCTGCCGGAGCACGCCGGGCCCGGCCTCGACCTGCCGCCGAACGTCTCGGTCTACGCGATCGAGGGGCCGCTGTTCTTCGGCGCCGCCGAGCGTGCGATGCGTGTGCTGCATTCGATCGGCCAGAGCGGCATGGTCGTCGTGCTGGACCTGCGCGGCGTGCAGACGATCGACGCGACCGGCCTCGTCAACCTGCAGTCGGTGATCGAGCGGCTCGGCGCGAGCCGGGCCCATACCGTGCTGACCGGGCTGCAGCAGGAGGTCGCGAACACGGTGTCGCGCGCCGGCATCGCCGGCGACGAGCAGCTGCTGTTCGTGCGCAAGGAACTGCGCGATGGACTCGAACTCGCCCGGCGCCTCGCCGCCGGACCGTCGGGGTGATCGTGTCGGCCGCTACCGGTTCGGCTGCCGAGCGCGGTTCGAGCGCGATGGAGCCCGCACTTACCCGCGGCAAGCCGCCGTGCGACAATGCCGGAGCCTGCCGCGGCTGCTGGCCGCAGGGCAGGATGAACGGAGGCTCGGATGGGAATCAAAGAAGACGCGACCAAGGCACTGGACGAGTTCGAGACGGCCAACCCGGCCCTCGCGGGCAAGGCCTACCTGACCTCGGGCTCGCGCACGTGGCAGGAGCAGCTCGACATCATCCTCGACCCCAAGCGCAAGGCGAACTACCCCAACATCAAGAAGCGTTTCACGACCAAGTTCTCGCTCGACCGGCTGCCCCAGGCACGCAAGGACCTGACCAAAGAGCAACTCGCCTGGTGGAAGGCGGCGATCATGAAGCAGGCCGGCAAGTCGCCGGGCTTCCCTCACGTCGGCGGCAAGGCGCAGGACATCTCGGTGAAGCAGCTCGACAAGAAGGCCAAGGCGGATTTCAAGAAGATCCTCGACGACAACAAGGTCAAGGTGCTGATGGAGTTCGTGACCTCGAAGGACTCGCAGTACGGAGTGTCGATCGGCAAAGCCAACGTCTTCCACGTCTACAAGTAGGCGTGACAACGGTGCCGGGACCAGATCGTACAGGTGGGTTTTGGTCCTGGCACCGGGGTGTTACTCCGAGGTGCGCGCGCGCTACCTGCAACACGATGAGCATCCCCGGATCAGCACTCCTTCTCGCCGCGCTCGCGGCTCATGCCGCCGCGCAGACCTTCGTCGTCGACATCAACAACGGCCCTGGGACCGACTTCGTCGAGATCGCCGCCGCCGTCGCCGCGGTGCCGGATGGTGCCGTGCTCCAGGTCCGGCCCGGGACCTACGGCTCGTTCCAGATCCGCGCCAAGAGTCTGTCGGTGGTGGGCGGGCCCGGGGTCTACGTCAGCGGCAGCTTCTTCCAGCTGACCGCGATCGAGATCCTCGACATCGCCAGCCATCAATCGGTCAGCATCCGCGATGTCGGCCTGGCCGCGCTCCTCGGTCTGCCGCGCGTCGGCCTGCGCGATTGCGACGGCACCGTCGTCCTCGACGCCTTCCACGTCATGCCGGATACCGTGGCCGCGATCGGCGGCCGACTGGTCGTTTCTGGCTGCCAGCAGGTGATCGTGCACGAGTCGCACATCGCGGCCCGCACGTTGGTGGAGAGCACCATCGAGGCCTACGGCAGCAACGTCGTGCTCGACGACTGCGTGCTCGGCACGACCTCCGCCTGCATCCGTCAGGGCGGCGGTCGCGTTCAGGTCAAGCACTGCCGGTTGGAGCGCGAGAGCGGCGTGTTCTCGACCGGCGCCGCGCTGATGGTCCTCGCCGGCGGTGAGCTGCTGCTGCACGGCGACACCGTCCTCGATGGCGCCAATGTCGCCTCGGTCACTGCCGGCGCCGGAACGGGCACGATCGTGCTCGACCCGAGCACGGTCCTGCAGGGACTCGCGAGCCCAGCGTTCGACCCGAACCTGACGCTGGCGAACCGTTCGATCCCGCGCCTCGATGCCTCTACCCAGGCCCGCGGCGGCGCCGCGTCCGCGACCTTGGCGGTGCCGGCCGCCGGTGTCGGTTTCCTCCATGTCGGCTTCGCGACGAGTCCCGTCGTCCTGCCCGGCATCGTCGATCCGATCTGGTTGGCGATGCCGGCCGCGCTGCATGCCGTCGGCGGCTCGCCCGCGGTTGCCGGCGGCTACAGCGTGCCCAACGCACCCTGGGTGCTCGGCGTCACGGTCGCCTGGCAGGGCATCGTGCTCGATCGGAACGGTGGGCTCGCGGCCAGCAACCCGGCTGCCTACATCCACCACTGATGCGAACGTACGGTGCCGGGACCAGATCGCACAGGTGGCATTCGGTCCTGGCACCGTACGATGACGAGGATGCCGCCGCAGACACTCCCGGTCGCCGGAACGCCGCAGGGTATGCGCCGCCAGCGAGCGGTTGCATGGCTCGTCGCCTGGTTGCTGATCGCCGTCGCGTTCTCCGCGGTCGGCGGTCTGCGCTGGCTGCCGCCGCCGTTTCCGCAGCTGGTGCTGGCGGCCCTGGTGGCGCTGCAACTGGTCCTGCTGCGGTGGTCGCCGAGCGTGCGAACGTTCGCGGATCGAGTGCCGGTGGCGGCGATTCTCGGGCTCCACCTCGGGCGGTTCGTCGGCGGCTACTTCTTGTGGCTCTACGACCGCGGCGAGCTGCCGTTCGACTTCGCGGTTCTCGGCGGCATCGGTGACATCGTCGTGGCGGCCGGCGCGCTCGCGCTGCTCGCGGTGCATCGCGGAAGCCCGCCGGTCCACTCCCGCTCGCTGCAGATATGGAACGCGATCGGCCTCGTCGACATCGTCTTCGTCGTCGTCGCCGCCGCACGCAATGCGCTCGCGGCGAGCGAGACCATGGCCCCGTTGCTGCGCCTGCCGCTGGCGCTGCTGCCGACCTGGTTGGTGCCGTTGATCATCGCCAGCCATCTGCTGCTGATCCTGCGCGGACTGGGGCAGCTCGGACGCAGACCGGCCTCGACCTGAAGGCTGTGGGGCAATCACCGCACCGCGGATCGTGGTGAGCGAGACTGGCCCCCTCGCGTCGTTGCTGGGATAACTGCCCCATGCCGCACGCCGCCTACGAGGCCCTCCTCACCCGACAGCGCGAGGCCTTCCTGCTCGGCGCCACCTCGGCCCTGCTCGGTTGGGATCAGGAGACCTACATGCCGCGCGGTGCCGGGGCGATACGGGCCGATCAGCTCGCCCTGCTGGCGCGCCTCCATCACGAACGCGCCACCGACCTGCGGGTCGGCGATCTGCTCTCGGCCTGCGAGGACGATCCCGATTGCCTCGCCGATCCCGATCGCGCGGCCAACGTCCGCGAACTGCGACGCGACTTCGATCGGGCGACGAAGCTGCCCGAGGCCCTGGTCGGCGAGCTGGCCGAGGTCGAGAGCCGGGCGCAACAGGCCTGGGCCGAGGCGCGTCGGAACTCGGACTTCGGAGCCTTCCGGCCCTGGCTCGAACGCATGGTCGCGCTGCAGCAGCGCAAGGCAGATTGCCTCGCCGCCGCCGGCACCTCGCGTTGGGATGCGCTCGCGGACCTCTACGAACCCGGCATGCGCGCCGCCGACCTGACGGCCCTGTTCGGGCCGTTGCGCCAACGCCTGGTCGAACTGCGGCAGCGACTCGATCGCGGCACCCGGCCCGACGACACCTTCGTGCGCGCCGAGATCGACGAGTCGCGCCAGGAGGCGTTCGTGCGCCGCGTCGTCACCGCGATGGGCTTCGACTTCGATCGCGGCCGCATCGACCGCAGCGCGCATCCGTTCTGCACCGGCACCGGTGGCGACGTCCGGCTGACGACGCGCTTCCACAGGGACAACGTGCTCGACGCCCTCGGCTCGACGATGCACGAGGCCGGGCACGGTCTCTACGAGCAGGGGCTGGCGCCGGAGCATCTCGGCAGTCCGCTCGGCGAGGCGGTGTCGCTCGGCATCCACGAGAGCCAGAGTCGTTTGTGGGAGAACCACGTCGGCCGCAGTCGGGCCTTCTGGCAATGGTGCTGGCCGCTGGCCGGCGAACATCTCGGCCCCGCCTGCGCCGGACAATCGGCGGCGACCGCCTTCGCGGCCGCCAATCTCGTGCAGCCGAGCCTGATCCGCGTCGAGGCCGACGAGGCGACCTACGACCTGCACGTCATGGTTCGGTTCGAGCTCGAGCAGGCGTTGATCGCCGGCGACCTCGCCGTCGCCGATCTGCCCGAGCGTTGGAACGCGCTCTACCGCGACTACCTCGGCGTCGAGGTCCCCGACGACCGCCGCGGCTGCCTGCAGGACGTGCACTGGTCGTGCGGCCTGTTCGGCTACTTCCCGACCTACACCCTCGGCAACCTCTACGCCGCGCAGCTCGCCGCCGCCGCCGATCGCGCGCTCGGCGGCCTTGCGCCATTGTTGGCGAAGGGCGAGTTCGCGCCGCTGCGCGAGTGGTTGCGCGAAGCGGTACACCGCCACGGTCGCCGGTTGTCGCCCGGTGATCTCTGCTTGCAGGCAACCGGCGCGCCGTTGTCGAGCGCGCCGTTCTTCACCTACCTCGAGAGCAAGCTCGCGGAGGCATACCAGCTGTGATCCGAACCCCAATCGTCGCTCTCGCTCTGGCCGCCTCGCTCGCGGCACAACGGCGCATCCCTCTCGATGGCACCTGGCAGCTCCGCCCCGAGCCCGGCTCTGCCGCCGCGGCGCCGATCGATGCCACCGTGCCGGCCGCGTTCGAGGATGCCCTCGGCACCGCCTTCGACGGCATCGCGCGCTATCGCCGCGTGCTGCCGCTGCCGGCCGAACGTTCGCCGCACGTCCGCGTCGAGTTCGCCGCCGTCGCCACGCATGCCACGGTGTTCTGCAACGGCCGCAAGGTCGGCGAACATCTCGGCGGCTGGACGCCGTTCCGCGTCGACCTCACCGCGGCGCTGCGTTGGGACGGCGCCGACACGCTCGAGGTCGTCGTCGACGAGAAGGTCGGCCACAACACGCAGGGTTTCCTGCCGATCATCCAACCGCACTTCGGCGGTATCTGGCAGGGCGTGACCCTGTGCCTCGACGACGGCCCGGTGATCGATCGGCTCGGGCTCGAGCTGTTCGGAACCCATCGTCCGAACGACGGCGACGACTGGTCGGCCGAGTTCGCCTGCAAGGTGCCCGTGCTCGATGGCGCCGATGCGACGATCGAGGCGGCGCTGCTCGACGGCACCAAGGTGCTCACCCGTTCCACGCAGCGGACCCCGAACGGCATTCCGTTGACGCTGTCTGCCAAGCTCGCCGGCATCGCGCCGTGGTCGCCGCCGAGCCCGCGCCTCTACGACGTCCGCATCCGCCTGCTCGACGGTGAGCGTGAGCTCGACCGCGTCGATCGCAAGGTCGGCTTCCGGTCGCTACGGGCCGATGGCACCAAGGTGCTGTGGAATGGCCAGCCGCTGCAGATGCGCGGCATCCTGCACTGGGGCTATTCGCCGCCGCACCTGGCACCGCCCGTCGACCCGGAGTACTGGCGGCGGCAGCTGCTCGAGTTCCGATCGCTCGGCTTCAACTGCGTCAAGTGCTGTCTGTGGGTGCCGCCGGCCTGCTTCTACGACCTCTGCGACGAACTCGGTCTGCTGGTCTGGCAGGAGTATCCGACCTGGCACCCGACGATGGATCAGGCGCACAAGCAGGAGCTGCTGACCGAGTACGGCGAGTTCTTCGTGCACGACCGCAACCATCCGTCGGTCGCGTTCCGCAGCATCACCTGCGAGACCGGCCAGGGCGCCGACCTCGACGTCGTCACCGCGCTGTTCCAGGCCTGCAAGAAGGCCTGCCCCGACACCCTGGTCGTCGACGACAGCTCGTGGATCGGCTGGCAACGCATCACCGATTTCTGGGACGAGCATCCGTACGGCAACAACTCGTGGTTCCCGGGCCGGCTCGAGGACTTCAAGCGACACATCGCCGCGAAGGGCGAGAAGCCGCTGCTGCTCGGCGAGTGCATCGCCGCCGACACCTGGGTCGATCGCACCGCCTGGCTGCTCGCCAACGGACCGGCTGCCAACTGGTGGCGGCCGCTGTGCTGGGACACGCAGACCGAGGTCGAGACCTGGCTGCGCGCCGAGTTCGGCCAGCCGACGCTGGACTCGCTGCGGCCGCTGTCGCTCGAGTTCGCGATGCAGAATCGCAAGTTCCAGATCGAGCAGCTGCGCATGACCATCCCGGAGGCCGGCTACGTGGTCTCGGTGGCCCGCGACTTCCAGAAGGCACGCATGGGACTCCGTGACGACAACGACGTCCTCAAGTGGCGAACCGAGGAATGGGCCTGGCACGGCGACACCATGCTCTGCCTCGATCTGCCGTGGAACGGACGCGGGCAATCGCAGACGGCGACCAGCGCGCCGGTGCGGGTCTCGCACTTCGGCAGCGGTCGCCTCGAGGGCAAGCTCCACCTCTGGACCGACGACGGCGAGGCCGAGACCACGGTCCCGATCGCGCTCGACCCGGGCACGGTCAGCGAACCGGTGCCGTTCACCTGGCGCGGCAACGGCAACGCGCTCCGGCTCGTGCGCGTTCATGCCGAGCTGACCGGCAGCCACACCGCGGCCAACCATTGGGACCTCTGGGTCGCACCGGTCTGGAACTACCGCGGCGACGACAGGGTCATCGAGGCGACCGCGCTCTCGCCCGAACTGCTCGACGAGATCGAGAACGGCGCCCGGGTGCTGCTGCACGCCGGCGATCGCGAGGGTTCGCCGCGCACCGAATCGATGTGGTTCCTCAAGGGGGCGCCGTTCGCGCCGCCGCACCCGATCCACGCGAGCCTGCCTCGCGAGGCGCTGCTCGCGCTGTCGAGCTTCGACCTCGAGAGCGGTCGCGTCATGCCCTGGGCCGGCTGGCGCGACGAGGTCGATCCGATCCTCGCCTTCTGGGAGACGCACGACAGCGCCGACACCAACCTCCATCTGTACGCATTCGACACCCGCATCGGCAACGGCCGGCTGTTGGTGTCGACGCTGCGGCTCGATCATCCCGAGGGTGAGCTGCACAGCTTCGGGTTCCACTTGAACTACCTGCTGAAGGAGCATCTGAGCCACGGTCCGCCGAGCCGGCACGCGCTGACGGGCGCCACCATCAAGGCGCTGCGTCGCAAGCTGACCGAGAAGAAGATCGACCTGCCGGTCTGGCGCTTCCGTACCGACCCCGCGGACGAGGGGCGCGACGCCGGCTGGCAGCGCCCGACGACCGACGTCACGACGGAAAAATGGCGCGATCTGAAGGCCGGTTCGCACTGGGAGAACCAGGGCGAGGATCTGAAGCACTACACCGGCGTGGCCTGGTATCGCGTCGACGTCGACATCCCGGCCGACTGGAACGGACTCGACCCGCGCGCCGTGTTCGAAGGCGTCGACGACAGCTTCGAATGCTGGGTCAACGGCACCTCGGTTGGCCGCTTCGGCGACCCGGCGACGGGGGTGACGATCTGGCTCGAACGCCAGATCGCGAACCTGGCCGAGACGCTGCGACCGGGATCGACCAACACCATCGTGCTCCGCGTCGTCGACCACATGGGGGCCGGCGGGTTGTGGAAGCCGGTGTTCCTGACCACCGGCCCGACCGGCGATCGCGGCCGGCTGCTGCACTGATCACCGCTGCCGCGATCTCGCCGCGGGCACGACCTCGACGACCTCGACAAGTCGTCCTTGCGCGCCCGGACCACGGCGGCATACTCGCCACGCCGGCCGGAGTGGCGGAATCGGCAGACGCACAGGTTTCAAAAACCTGCGCCGCAAGGCGTGCGGGTTCAAGTCCCGCCTCCGGCACCATTCATCGCGCCTGCCCGTCGCGACTCCGAGAGAACATCAGCTTCGCCGTGACGAAGTGGTGATCGCTGGGCCAGTTCCCGCCCGGCCCCGGCGCATCGAGGATGGCAGCGTCCGCGGTCTCGAGTCCCGCACCGGCGAGCACGTAGTCGATCTTGGCGCCGCGGTGGCCGCCGCGGAAGCCGTGGAACGTGCCGACCGCGGTCGCCGCGGGAGCCACATCGCGGAACGTGTCGCGTAGTCCGGCCGCGCGCAGGGCGTCGAGCGGTGCGCTGTCTTCGCCGGCGTTGAAGTCGCCGAGCACGACATGGGGGCCGACGGTCGCGGCGATGCGTCGCGCCAGCAGCTTCGCGCTCTCGTGGCGCGCGGTGGCGCCGCGGTGATCGAAGTGCACGTTCCAGACCTGCATCGCCCGGCCGGTGCCGAGTTCGCGCAGCGCGGCCCAGGTGCAGATCCGCGGCAATGCCGCGTCCCATCCGATCGACGCCGGGGTCGCGGGCGTCTCGCTGAGCCAGAAGTCGCCGTGATCGAGCACCTCGAACCGGCGCGTGTCTATGAACAGCGCCGCGTGTTCGCCGCGTTCGCCGCCGTCGCGCCCCTGGCCGAGCCGGCGATGGTGCGGCAGCTTCGCGGCGAGGAAGTCGAGCTGGAACGCGAGCGCCTCCTGCACCCCGAGGATGTCGGGTCGGACCTGGAGCAGCGTCGTGGCCAGCAACTCGCGCCGCTTCGGCCAGGCGTTGTCGCCATCGTCGGCGGTGCCGTAGCGGACGTTGCAGGTCGTCGCCGTGAACGGGGTCGAAGTCGTGGCGTCACCGTGAGGCGCGGTGCATCCGGAGAGCAACAGGGCGGCAGCCAGCGCGAGACGGAGCATGCCGGTCAGCGTAGCGGCTCGCCGTCCCGGACCACGTCGGCATCGTAGCCGTCGTCGCACTGGTCCGCGGTGGCCGGCGGCGGATCGGACTCCGGTGCGGGGGCGGTCGCGACCGCCGCCTTCGGCGTGAACGCCCAGTCGCGGGCCGCGGCCCTGGCCGCGTGTGCGGCGAGCTGCTCACGCAACGCGCGGGCGTCGTCGATGACCAGATCGGGCAATCGGGTCGGCGAACCGCCGGCGACATGTACGGTGAGTTCGGCCAGGCCCAGCAGCTGCGCCAACGGCGACTGGCGCACGACCACGCTCTGCACCTTCGGCGTCGGCACGTAGGCCGCGTAGCGGCCGATGATGCCGTGCTGCAGGACCAGGAACCCGTCGTCGAGGGCGAAGGCCAGGTTGCGATAGGCGAGGATCCCGAGCAGCGCCCAGATCGGAATCGGCAACAGGCCTAGCAGGCACCACGGGCCTGTCGACGACCACAGCGACGGCACCAGGATCGCGGCCAGCACCACGCCCTGCAGGGCGGTGCGCAGCACCAGCCGCGGCGAGGTGCCGCGCCATTGCAGCGCGGCGCGCTCGAGGCCGGGCAGCAGCGCCGGCAGCATCGCGCCGGCGCGATCGACGCGCAGCAGCGGGACGACGACGTCCCAGCCGCCGCTGGTGTCTTCGCCCTGGGCCCGACTGCCGCCAGCCGAGTCGGCCTTGAGCACGGCATAGCCACAGAGCCGGCGCAGCCACGTCTGTTCGATGGTCACGCGCTGGATGCGATCGCGGGGCAGCGTCTTCTGCCGGGTCGTGAGCAGGCCGAAGCGGCGGTGCAGCACCGACCCCCTGAGGGAGAGGTGGAAGCCGTGGAATTGGACCAGATTGCCGAGCGTCGAGGTGGCGACGCCAAAGGCGACCACCGCCAGCAGCACCGCGATCAGGACCAGGGCGAGCATCGCGGGCGGGAACGAGGTCAGCCAGTTGCGGATGCCGCGCGCCGCGCCGACCATCTCCGAGGCGAAGCCGAGTCGATCGGCCAGTTCGAAGGCCGCGTAACCCGTGACGGCGAATGCCGACAGACGCAGATCGGTCAGGCCGCGAACGAACAGCTCGCCGGTGGTGCTGCGATGCACGCTCCATTCGGGCTGCGGCGGTGCCGCCGCGGCGCCGCCGGTGGCTTCGGCCGACGCCGACGACGGCGAGGTCTCGTCCCGGGTCTCGTCCCGGGCGGCGAGCAGGACCTCGCGCAGGTGATCGGCGTCGCCGCGGCTCAGCGCGTCGAGACGCGCCTCGACCCCGCGCCCCGAGGCGGTCTCGACGAGCACGACGGTCAGGCCGAGCGCACGGCGCAGCAGCGTCGATTCGAAGCCGAGGTCCTGGATGCGATCGAGCGGGATGCGACGTTCCTGGCGATGCAACAGGCCCTCGCGGATGCGCAGTTCGTCCGTCGACAGGCGATACTCGAGCGTCAGGTAGCGCGCCAGCGAGTAGCCGAGGTTGACCAGGAAGAGCACGCCACCGAGAGCGAGGAACCAGGGCTCGAAGACGACGCCGACCACGACCGGGAAGACGGCCTGGCGCAGGGCATCGAGCAATCGCAGCAGCAGGATCGCCGGATGCAGGTGGCCGCGCGCGAGCACGATTGGCCCCGGCGGCGTCGGTGGGGTCCCGGCCGCCGGTGCGGTGGCGGTCGCCGGGTTTTCCGCGGGCGCCGGTGCGGCGACGAGCGGGTCGGAATCAGAGTCGTCCGTCACCGCGGGCCTCGACGATGCGGTCGCGCAGCAGTTTGGCCCGTTGCAGAGCGAGCCCGGGCACGCGGAACGCCGAGCCCTCGTTGCCGGCGGTGTAGACGACGAGCGTGCTGAGCCCGAACAGGCGTTCGATCGGGCCGCGGGTCAGATCGACGTGCTGCATGCGTCGCACCGGGACCGCGCGTTCTTCGACGAACAGGATGCCGTAGCGCATCAGCAGCAGCTCGTCGAGGAAGCCGAAGCGCCAGCGCAGGAACGACAGCGGCGCCGACAGCACCGCGAGCGCGAACAGGCCGATGCAGCAGCCGAGCAGCAGCGCCTCGAACGTCGGCGACCAGCTGCGCCAGTGTTCGGCGAGCAGCGGACGGCCGACGAACCAGGCCAGGGCACTGACGAAGGCGGCGCCGAGACCATCGGAGAGGAACCAGTAGACCACCACCCGGCGTTCGAGGCGCTCTTCGGGTCGGGCAATCGGATCGGCCATGACGCTACGGTGCCCGACGGCTGCGGTTCCTGCAACCGTGCTGGTGATGGTGGGCGCAGGCGAACCGTCAGCGGACGAGCCGGACCAGGTGGTCGACGTGGGTCGCCGTCTCGCGGGCCGATGCGGCCAGCTCCTGGGCGCCGCTCACGTTGCTCTGGGTCGCCCGGTTCATCTCGAACACGTGGGTCGTGATCTGCTGGATCCCCTGCGATTGCTCGGTGGCGTGGGTCGCGATCTGTTCCATCAACGACGTCACCTTGGTGTTGCCAAGGACGATGTCGTGTAGCACCTCGGTGACCTCGTTGGAGATCTCGCTGCCACGGCGGGCCCTGCCGGTCGCCTCGGTGATCAGGGCCGAAGTGTTCTTGGCGGCCTCGGCGCTGCGTTGCGCCAGGGTCCGCACCTCCTCGGCGACGACGGCGAAGCCCTTGCCGGCCTCACCGGCGCGCGCCGCCTCGACGGCGGCGTTCAACGCCAGCAGGTTGGTCTGGAAGGCGATGTCGTCGATCACGTTGATGATGCGCGAGATCTCCTGGCTGGAGGTCTCGATCTCCTGCATCGCCTCGACCATGCGCTGCACGGACTGGTTGCCCTGCTGCGCCGAAGCCTCGGCGCCGCGCGCCAGCGCTTTGGCCTCCGCGGCGCTCTTCGCGCTCGCGGTCAGGGTCGAGGAGACCTCTTCGAGCGCGGTGCTGATGGTCTCGATCGCCGTCGCCTGCTCGCGGGTTCCGGCAGCCACGCCGTTGCTCTTGTCGTGGAACAGTCCGGTCGATGCCTGCAGTTGGCCAGCCGCCGCGTCGATCCCGGCGAGCAGGTTGCCGGTCCGATCGAGCAGGGCGTCGAGGTCGCGCGCCAGTGCGGCGCCGGTGCCGCGCGCCTTCTGCAAGGTGCCGATGCGGCCCGTGAAGTCGCCGCTCGCCGCGACCCTGGCGATCGACGCGTGAATGTCCTTCAAGCTGTCGGCATCGCGAGCGAAGCGGCGGTACAGGAGCACCCCGATCACCCCGGCCAGCAGGCAAAGGCCGAGCAGAACCGCGTGCCCTCTGGACACGAATGCCGACCACGACAGCCAGGCCACGAGGCCGGTCGGTGCGGCACCGATGAGGAACGGAGCGATCGAATGCGCGAGTCGGGTTGGCATTGCGGGGTCCTGGGTTCTCCCGGCTATCGGTCCGATGCCACCGCGGTGTTGAGCGCTTCTCGGTGAACTCAGGCGGTGCCCGAACGGGTCGCCTCGCGCCCTGCCCGCGACCAGATCACCAGGCCGGCGCCGACGACCTCGAGCAGCCCGGCGGTGGCGAAGGCCGTGACATAGCCGGTCGACGAATCGCCGTGCAGGTGCAGCAGCGTGCCGCAGGTCAGCGGGCCGAGCAGGAATCCCAGTGACCCGGCGGCATGGAACGAGGCCATCGCCGTGCTGCGGCCGATGCCAGGCGCCCGGTCGAGCAGCCACAAGAGGGTCGGCACGAACATGATCGCCGAACCGAGGCCGAGGATCGGCATCAGCAGCCACAGACCGGCTGGCGGCACGATGCCGACGCCGGCGGTGCCGAGGCCGTAGAGCAGACTGCCGGCGGCGACGAGGCGGCGCCGGGGGATCCGCTCGGCGAGGCGCCCACACGGGTACGACAGCAGGCCGAACGGAAACAGGAAGGCGCCGAGCAGCATGCCGATCTCCTTCGCGGCAACGCCGTGCACCGAGGCCAGCATGAGCGGGAACCCGGTCGTGAAGAAGCCGACCGTGAAGCGGTCGATGAAGGCGAGCAGCAGCGGGATCCGGACGCCGGCCTCGCGGCGGATGGCGGCGAGCACCTGGCGCATTCCCGGATGGTCGCCGGGCTCGGTGTCGGCCGGCAGCAGCACGGCGGCAGTGGTGGCGGCGAGCAGCAGCAGCACCGAACCGGTGTGAAGCGTGAGCAGTGGATCGGCAGGCCCGATGAAGCCGCCGACGGCCGCGCCGGTGGCGACGCCGAGGGTC
>JAGQRA010000404.1 GCA_020425885.1 Planctomycetota bacterium
AGGACTTCGTCGTCAGCAACCACACGCGCGACGACAACGGCCTGCGCATGGAGTTCGTCGTCGGCTCGGGTGACAACGCCTTGTTCACGACCGTCGACGGTGATGGCAGCGACCATTCGTTCGCGGTCACCCTGGACTACGGCGCCTTCGCCATCACGCCCTCGATTCCCGACATGATCACCTCCGGCGTCATCCGCCGCGCCGAGATCGCGATCCTGCCGAAGATTCTGCACGCGACGATCATGAACGGCTCGAATCCGGCCGCGTTGGCCATCGACGCGCCGTCGCTGACCTTCGACGTGACCACCGGCATGGCCGATGCCGGCTACTACGCGCCGATCGTCGACGCCGCCAAGTGCAACACGTGCCACGAGGGCCTGGCGACGACCTTCCACTCCGCCGAGCGCGGCGGCAATGTCGTGGTCTGCCGCATGTGTCACGTCGCCACCTCGGGTGGCTCGCACCTGGAGCTGCAGTCGCGTTCGATCGACTCGTATGTCCACGCGATCCACTCCTTCCAGCTGTTCGATCCGGGCGACATCGACTACTCGGATCCGGTCGCAGCCTTCGAGGCCGAGGAACACGTCGCGCACCAGTTCCCGAACTTCACGCGCCTCAACTGCGAGGCCTGCCACGTCGATGCGACCTCGACGCGCGTGCCCTACAACGTGCCCGATCAGTCGAAGTCGATGCCGGGCGTCCTGTCCGGGACCGACGCGGTTGCCGGCCGCAACATCGGCAGCATCCCGTCGATGGTCACCGGTCCGGCGGCCAGGGCCTGCGGTGGTTGCCACCGCGCCAACTACATCAACGATGACAACGCGGGCGGGCTCGCCGCCTTCATGGAGCACACGAGGACCAACGGGTTTGCCGTCGAGAACCAGGAAGGCGTCTTCGACATCGTGCTCTACACCATCATGGGCTTCTTCTACTAGAGGCTGCTGAGGGTGGCGGCTACGCCCGCCTGCGCAGGAGCTGACGCGCCGAGAGGCGCGCAGCTCAGCGGCGACCGGCTGGGTCGAGATCCTGGTTCGTGCCTCGTGGACGGCTGACAGGCCCGGTCGGATTCGTTGCCGGTCCGCGTTGCCGACGGAGCCTGCGCCGTTCTCGCGGCGGTGTCATCGGCGCGTAGCGCAGTGGCCGATTGTGGCCACTGCCTGAGCCCCGGTGCGGGCCAGCCGAGTTGATCGCCGGGCGACGGACCTGATACATTGCCGGCGTGAGTGTTCAGGCGGCAACCAAGACGAAGACCAGGACCGAGACCCGGACGAAGGAGAAGGTCAAGCTGGCGCCGCCGTGGAACGTGATCGTGCTCGACGATCCGGTCACGTTGATGAGCTATGTCACCAAGGTCTTCATGTCGGTGTTCGGCTATGGCCAGGACAAGGCCAACCGCTTGATGCTCGAGGTTCACAAGAAGGGCCGCTCGATCGTCTGGACCGGCGGCCGCGAGCAGGCCGAGGTCTATGCCCAGAAGCTGCAGGCGCACCATCTGCTGACCTCGCTCGAGGTCACGGATGGCTGAGGCGATGGCGGGCAGGTATCCGTGATGTGGGCGGCGCGCCTGGATGAGGGATTCCTGTTCGGCGGGATCGACGCGACGACGGTGGCGACGCTGAAGGGCGTGCCGATGTTGCTCGAGAGTTCGGATCGCCGCGTGCGGGATCGCCTGCTGCCCGAGACCTGCGCCGACGCCGATGACGAGGCGCAATGGCGGCAGCATGCCGTGCCCGAGCTCGAGCGGCTGTTCCTGTCGCGGGCCCAGCTGGTGCGGCGCGACCTGGCCGGGCTCAAGAAGCTCGGCGGCGACGATCTACATGTGCTGCTGATCGTGCACGAACACAGCAGCGCCTGGTTGGCCGCGCTCAACGCGGCCCGGCTGGCGCTGTTCGCGCTCAACGACCTGTCGGCCGAGCACATGACCGACGAGGGCTTCGACAAGCTGTCCGGCCGACAGCGCGAGGCCGTGTTGCGGATCGATCTGCTCGGCAGCATGCAGGCCGTGCTGATCGGCGAACTGCAGGTCGAAGACGGCGGCTCGATCGACGACTTCGCGATCGAGTAGCGGGGGAGCAGCCGGCGCCGCGAACGTGGCGTTCAGCGGCCTTGGCCCTGGTCCTCGACGTCGAGGACGAGGTCTTCGTCACCGACGATGCGACCCAGCACGGTGTTCGGTGGGCGGCGGTCGATCACCTCGAAGCGCTGGGTGGTCGACTGTTCGCCGTGCGTGAGGGTCACCGCGAACTCGCCGGGTCGCGGCCCGCTCGCGCCGCGCCGACCCGCGCCGAAGCCGCTGAAGCCGCCGAAACCACCGCGGCCGCGGCCGCGAAGCTGCCATGCCACCTCGTGATAGCCGGCTGCGCCGCTGGCCTCTTCGGACCACAGCACCTCGCCGGTGGCGTCCTTGACCTCGATGGTCACCTTCTGATCGCTGTCGGCGGCCAGCAGGTAACGGAAGGTGGGGGTGACGAACGGATTGTCCGCGGACCACCGTCGGGCACCGAGGTAGCCGAGGTCGACGCCGCGCTTGAGCAGGACGCCGCCGCTCGGCGGCAGCGCCTGGAAGCCGCCCGCTAGCACCGCGTCGGTCAGGCTCTCGAGGGCGCTGGCGTCCATCGCGAAGACGCCGCGGCCGTGGGTGCCCAGCAGGACGTGGGGTTCGGACGGGTGCACGACGAGGTCGTGGACGGCGACGCGCGGCAGACCCTGGCCGAGGGCGAACCAGTCGGCGCCGTCATTGACCGACACGTAGACGCCCATCTCGGTCCCGACGAGCAGGACGTTGGCCGCGCGCGGGTGCTGGCGGACGACGTTGACCGGCTCGTCGGGGAGATCATGGGCGATCGCCTGCCAGGTCTCGCCGCCATCATCGGTGCGGAACACGAACGGCGTGCGGATGTCCTCGCGATAGCCGGTGTAGCTGACGAAGGCCACGGCCGCGTCGTGCGGCGAGGCCTCGACCCGCGACACCCAGAGCGAACGCACGGGCTCCGGGAAGCGGTCGGTGAGGTCGGTCCAGCGCTGGCCGGCGTCGCGGGTGAGCCAGACACGACCATCGTCGGTGCCGACCCAGAGCATGCCCTCGGACTTCGGCGATTCGCTGATGGTCGTGATCGTGCAGTGCGGCACGTCACCCTTCTTCTTGTCCGCGTCGTTGGTCGAGAGGTCGGGGCTGATCGTCACCCAGTCGGCGCCGCGATTGCGCGAGCGGTGCAGGTGCTGGCTGCCGACGTAGACCGTGTCCGGTGCGTGCGGCGACAGCAGGATCGGCGTGTTCCAGTTGAAGCGCAGGGCCTGCTGGCCCTTCTGCGCCTTCGGCTTGATACCCGATCGTTCGCCGGTGCGCAGGTCGGCACGGTTGATGCCGCCGAATTGGGACTCGCTGTAGACGATGTTCGGGTCGCGGGGGTCGATGCAGGCGTAGAAGCCGTCGCCGCCGCCGACCTTGAACGCGTCCGCTGACTGGATGCCGTCGGTCGTCTCGCCGTGGATCGGGAAGCCCCAGGTGCCGTTGTCCTGCAGCCCGACGTAGATCCGGTACGGCGTGCCCCGATCGACGGCGATCGTGTAGCACTGCAGGATCGGCAGGTAGGGCAGGTGATCCCAGTGATCACCGCCGTCCCAGGTGATCGACAAGCCGCCGTCGTTGCCGAGCAGGCAGTGGTTGCCGTCGGCGGGATCGATCCACAGCGCATGGTGATCGACGTGCAGCCCTTGGGCGAAAGTCGAGCTGTCGCCGTCGCCGTCGCCACTCCGGCCACCGCGGCCACCACCACCACCACCGCCGCGGCGACTGCGCGGGGTCCAGGTGACCCCGCCGTCGGTCGATTTGTAGACCGGAACCGAGAGCACGTAGACCGTGTCGCGATCGTTGGGGTCGATGCGGATCTGGCCGTAGTAGTAGCCGGGGCTGCCGCCGATCGCGGTCTCACCGTTGGTCTTCTGCCAGGATTCGCCGCCGTCGTCGCTGCGATAGACCTCGCCGCCGATCAGCGGCGAACGCGGTCGGCGCTCCTGGCCCTGGGCCTCCTCGAGCCGGCGCTCGAGCTCGTGCACGGCGACCGGGTCGGCGAGGATCTCGGCCGGGACATCGGTCAGGAGATCGCCATCGCGCGGCTCACGCGGGTCGGCGTCGCCGGTCGGCGGGGTGAAGGCTGTGTTCTCGGTGCCGCGCGGATTGAGGTTCTCGATCGCGGCGTAGACCGTCTTGCCGTCGCCGGCGAAGACCTCGAGACCGATGCGCCCGAGCTGACCGGCGGGCAGACCGCCGGCGAGCATCGTCCAGGTCGAGCCACCGTCCTGCGATCGGTAGATGCGCGAGCCTTCGCCGCCCTCGCTGAAGTCCCAGGCGCGGCGACGCCGTTCGTACGACGCCGCGAACAGGGTCTTCGGATCGGTGGCATCGAAGGTGACATCGACGAAGCCGGTGTCGCTGCCGCAGTGCTGCACGCACTGCCAGGACTTGCCGCCGTTGCGCGTGCAGTAGAGACCTCGCGTCTCGTTGCCGCGGTAGAGCGCACCGAGCGCGGCGACGAAGGCGATTTCCGGGTCGGTGGGATGGACGGCGATGCGGCCGATGTGATCGGTGCCGTCGAGGCCGGTGTGGTTCCAGGAAGCGCCGCCGTCGTCGGAACGGTAGACACCGTTGCCCCAGTACGAGCTGCGCTGGTTGTTGCCCTCACCGGTGCCGACGTAGAGCACGTCACCATTGCTCGGCGCGACCGCGATGTCACCGATCGAGATCGAGTACTGATCCTGGAACTGGGGCGACCAGCTGATGCCGCCGTTCGTGGTCTTCCAGAGGCCGCCGCTGGCGGCGGCGGCCCAGAAGGTGCCGGGCCTGGTCGGATGCACGGCGATGTCGACGATGCGACCGCCCGACGTGACCGGGCCGAGCTCACGCCACGGCATCTGGCCGAACACGTTGTCGGCCACGTGATCCCGGTCCGCGGTCTGGGCCGCGAGGAAGGTCACGGCCGGAAGGGCGACGAGGGCCGAGGCGAGAAACCGCGCCACGTTGCTGGGGGTGGAGTTCATGGTTGGTCTCTCTGGCTCAGCGGTTCTGGGTGGGGGAAGCGGCGGTGCCGGCGGTGCCGAGACTCGCGGGGTCGGGCAACAGCGCGAAGGCGCGGGCGCCGAGTGCGTCCTGGCCCTGCCAGCGGACCGCGTACTGTCCTGGCTCGGCCAGTCTCCGCCGATCGAGCCTGGCGTCCCATTGGATCGCCTGCAGGCCGGCGCGGGCCTTGCCCTCGACCTTGGTCAGTTCCTTGCCGGTGACGTCGTGAATCGTCAGCACCGGTGCTTGCTCGGGCCTGGTCGCGAGCCAGACGTAGAAGGTCGCGCCGTACGGTGGATTGCTGGCGCGGTAGTCGCGATGACCCTGGAACCCGCGGCTGGTCATGCGCCACAGGATCGCCGATTCGGCGGCGAACAGGTGGCGCTCGGCGGTGGCGATGGCCGCGGTCAGCTGGCGCAGCGGCTCGATGTCGACGATCCAGACGCCGCGGCCATGGGTGCCGGCGACGAGGTCGCTGTCGCGGTCCTGGATGAACAGATCGCGGACGCTGACCGTGGGCAGGCCCGAACCCATGCGGAACCAGCACTGGCCGCGGTCAAGCGAGACGTGGCAGCCGTACTCGGTGCCGAGGAACAGCAGGTTCTCGTTGCGCGGATCCTCGGCGAAGGCGTAGCACGGCTCGCGCAACGGCAGATCCTCGCCGAGCGATTGCCAGGTGTCGCCGCGGTCCTGCGAGACGAACACGTAGGTCTTGAAGTCGTCGAAGCGGTGGCCGTCGAGGGTCACGTAGACCCGGTCACTGGCGAACTGCGACGGCCAGATGTCACTGACGTAGCGCGGCGCCAGGATCGGCAGGTTCTGGTCGATGCGCTGCCAGTCGGTGCCGCCGTTGTCGCTGCGCCAGAGCGCGCCGTCATCGGTGCCGGTGTAGAGCAGGCCCATGACGCGCGGGCTCTCGGCCAGCGAAACGGCGGTGCCGTTCTCGCCGCGACCGAGCGGGCCGGAGATGCAGCGCATGCGGATGCCGTCACCGCGCCCGCCGCCGAAGCCGCCGAATGCACCGGGACCCTCGCCACCGCCGGCGCCCGGCAGATGCTGATGGCGCTCGCCGCGATAGACGTGGCTGCCGGCGTGATAGATGGTCAGGCGATTGTGCGGCGACAGCATGAACGGGCTGTCCCAGTTCCAGCGCGCCGTGCCCTCGGCCGGCCGGTCGCGTTGCAGGCGGGCACCGCCGCCCGAGATCGTGTCGCCGACGCCCATGGCGCCGTTCTGGCTGGTGCTGAGCACGATCCACGGCTCGATCGGGTCGGAGACGGCGCCGAAGCCATCGCCGCCGCGGATCTTGAACCAGTCCGCCGCGGTGATGCCCTCGCGATAGCGCGTCCGTGACGGGCCGACCCAGGTGCCGTTGTCCTGCAGGCCGCCGATCGCGTTGTAGGGGACGCTGTTGTCGGCGCAGACGTCGTAGTACTGGGCGGCGCAGAACCCGGTGCAGACCTGCCAGGTCTGACCGCGATCGAAGGTCTCGTTGACGCCGCCGTCGCAACCGGCGAGCAGGTGGTCGCCGTCGTCCGGGTCGACCCAGATGGTGTGGAAGTCGACGTGGATGCCGCGGTTGATGGCGGAGAACTTCGCGCCGCCGTCGCCGCTGCCCCACAACGTGGTGCCGACGGCATAGAGGTTCTGCTCGTCCTGCGGGTCGACGCGGATGACCGAGTAGTAGAACGGTCGCTCGGTCAGGCTGTTGATCCGGATCCAGGTCTCGCCGCGATCGGTGCTCCTGAAGACGCCGCCGGTCTCGAAGCCGTCGTCGCCCTGCTTGTCCTGCACGTTCTCCTTCTGGCCGAAGAGCCTGCCGCCGTTGGGGTAGTCGGGGTTGCGGCCGAGGTCGCCGCCCTGGCGGAGTCCGTAGGTCAGTTCGACCTCGGCGGTCTCACCGTCACGGACGTAGGTGACCTTGACCTTCTGACCGCCGCGCGAGTCGCGGACGATGTCGATCAGATCCTGGTACTTGGCGAGGCTCTCCTCGTCGATCTTGGTGACCCGATCACCGACCTTGAGGCCGGCGGTCTCGGCCGCGCCGCCTTCGGTGATCTGCGTCAGCACGGCGCCCGGGTCGTTCTCATCGCCGTCCTCGCCGGTGGTGCCGATGCCCATCAGCGCCGAGCCACGCGGATTGGGGCGCTGGCGTTGCCCTTGGCCCTGACCCTGGCGTTCGGACTCCGCGGTCTGCTCCGCCTCGGTCCAACGTTGGCGTGAGCCCGTGGCCCAGCCGCTGCGCTCGGTCTCGACGATGGCGAACATGGTGTCCGGAGTCGCGCCGTAGAGGTCGATGCCGCTGCGACCCCACTTCGATGCGCCCGGCAGCCCGGCCTCGAGTCGGCGCCAGTTGTCGCCGCCGTCGGTGCTCTTGTAGAGGCCGCTGTGCGCGCCGAAGCGCACCGCCGGGTCGTTGTCGTCGAACTCGTTGCGCATGCGCTCGTACATGCATGCGAACACGACCTCGGGCAGGGTCGGATGGATGCGGACGTCGATGCAGCCGGTGCGGTCGTCGAACCAGAGCACGCGTTGCCAGTTGGCGCCGCCGTCCCTGGTGCGATAGAGGCCGCGCTCGGCGCTCTCGCCCCACAGCCGGCCCAGCGCGGCGACGTAGACGACGTCGGGGTCGGTCGGGTGGATGGCGATGTGACCGATCTGGAAGGTGTCGAACAGTCCCGCGTGCGTCCAGGTTTCACCGCCGTCGGTCGAGCGGTAGAGGCCGTCGCCCCACTGCACGGAGTTGCGCGCGTTCTCTTCGCCGGTGCCGATCCAGACGATGTCGGGATTGCTCGGAGCGATGGCGATGTCGCCGATCGACACAGTGCCGAAGTCGTCGAACACGTTGTCCCAGGTCGTGCCCGCGTTGCGGGTCCGGAACACGCCGCCGCCGGCGGTGCCGACGAACCAGGTGGATTGGCGGGCGGGGTGGACGGCGATGTCCGTGGTGCGGCCCATCGGGTTGGCCGGCCCGAGATTGCGCCAGGCCAGGCCGTCGCAGCAGGCGGCCGAGAACACCGGATCGGGCGGCACCGACAGGCGGGGGCCGCGGGCTTCCTGAGCTGGGAGGACGGAGAAGGAAAGCACCGCGAGGGCGAGCGGTTGCCGCATGGTTTTCGAGGGGGCTAAGGGGTGGCGGGTCGGCGCAGCATACGCCCGCTGCGCGACCTTCGCAGGCGCGTGACGCCGCGGAATGTGTCGCAAAGTCGTGTGCCGCGACACCGGCAATCGGGCGGCAATCGACGGGTTGCCGAAGGCGCCCAGGCCGTGATGGGGCAGGCCGTGGCGGTGCCACGGCGCTCGCTTCAGATCCGCACGCCCATCGAGATCATGGCCCGCCAGTCCTCCGATGTGCGCGTCAGCCCGATCGACACGCCGAGCGCGATATCGAGCTTCTCGCGTACCGTCCATTCGATACCCGGGGTCAGGTAGGCCTCCCGGACGTTCGGCCCCGGCACCGACTGCATGACGATGTCGGCCTCGGTGATGAAGTCGACCCGTCCGAGCGGCATCCGGAAGCCCGAGCCGACCGCGAGGGCCGGATCGGTCGAATCACCGAACCGTCCGCCGAGCGATGCGAACAGCGTCGAGCCGCTCATGCCGAACGGAACGTCGATCAGCGCCGATGGCTGGAACGAGACCTTCTTCGATCCCGGGGTCGCGGCCGTCGGACCGCCCTCGCCGCCGAGCGAAATGATCGAGCCGCCCTGGAAGGACTGCTCGTCGGACAGCACGAGGTCGAACCGACCGGACACGGTCAGCTCGCCGGGGCCGCCGACGAGACGGTACTGGCCGCCGAAGTCGAGCAGCTGACCCGGGTCGGTCGCCACCGACAGCGTGCTGTAGTGCTGGCCGGCGCCGACCATGAGATCGAGTGTCAGATCGTCGGATATCCCGTACGCGAACGATGCCTGCTCCGCCGAGGAGTCTGGCTCGAGCTCGAACCGGAACTGCGAGTAGACCGTGTCGCCGGCCAGGTTGGCGGCGCGGCGCAGACGGAACGGCTGCGCTCCCGGGCTGTGGCCGCGCGCGATTTCGCCGACCTCGATGCCCTGACCGGCCGTGGCCATGGCCGACGCGGTCGCCGTGTCGGAGTCGACCCGGCCGGGTTGCAGCAACGAATCGAGACCGAGCTGCCCGTCGTTGCGAGGTGTCGGAGCGGCGCAGGCGGCGAACAGGCCGGCCGCCGCGAGAAGGGTGACGGTGTGCTTGCTCATTGTTGCATCTCCTCCGGCTTGCCACCGCTCAATGGGCCCATGCCGAGGAAGAAGTCCTCGCGGAATCGCCAGGATGCGGAGCCGCGACCGAGCGAGGTCGCAGTGATGTTCTTGCCATTGCCGTCCTCGGGGTCGGGGCCGACGACGAAGGCGTCGATCGTGGCCCTGGCGACGAGTTCCTTCTCGCTGTAGACGAGGGCGTTGAAGTCGCTCTGGTCGATGCCGAGTTCGCTGACCACGATGCAGAGCACGGCGCGCGGTTCGCCCTCCTCGGGTGTGCTCACCCTGAGGCCGCCCTTGCCGACGTGCTCGACGACGCGGCCCATGAGGTAGCGGATGTCGTCGGCCGATTCGAAGGCGAACGAGAAGTGCCCGCCAGGGCCACGCGAGACGCTCGACAGGGTCGCTGCCGCCGAGGCCGCATTGCTGTTGGACGGGATGGATGGCATCTGCCAGGCGTTGTTGCCCTGCTCGCTGCCGCCGATCACCGGCGAGACGCCGAACAGCGAACCGAGGAAGCCCGGCGAGCCGGACTGCACGCCACCGCCGGAATGGGCGACGGAGAAGATCTGGACCGCCACCGAACGGTCGTCCTTGGAGCTCTTGTCGAGAGTCTCGACCACCCGATCGAATTCGATCTGCCCGAGGGCATCGTCGATCGCGCGGGTAACGATGGCCTGCTCGTACGCGAAGCGTTTGCCGCCGCCATGGGTCGGGTAACCGCGCGTCACACAGGATGGAAGCATGGCGAGGGCCAACAAGGCGCCGCCCCATGTCACTTTGAAATGCAAGCGAGTCATGAAGTCATCAGTTGGGGTTGGAGACGATTACGAGCCGGAAGCCGCCGTTCGTCAGGGGTTCGTGTCTTGGTTCTGGGCTGCCTGGGTCGGTATGGAACAGATCCAATTCGGCGGTGCCCGGGATGCGCAGCCGAGGCAGCATGTCGTCGAAGGCGCCGCCGAGCCAGGTGACGATCGCCGGCGACGTGTCGCCGTCGCCTTCGACATAGCGTTCGACGCAGAGCTCCTCGGCATTGCCACCCAGGTGGCAAAGTCGGCGAAGGCCACTGGGGCGCCCCCAGATGCCCTCGAGGCCGGCGCGGTGCGACGTGGTCCCGGAACCGTCCGAACCCCTGAAGGTGCCGCGGTTGAAGCGGATGTTCGCGTTGGTCTTCGCGTCCCCCGGGAACGGCAACTCTCCCGTCGCGCTGGCCGGGCGCTCGCAGTTGAGGTTGGCGACGGTGCGCCAGAGTTCGGCACTGGGCACGATGGCGCGACAACCCTCGAGGCCGCGGCTGACCCAGCGCGCGAAGGCCACGGCCTCGCAGGCGTGCACCAACGTGACCGGCAGGTCGCGTCTGTTCAGCTCCTCGCGCCAGAACTGCTGTCGGCTCTCGAGGGTGAGCCGCCGCGCATCGAGCCAGCGTCCGAAGGTCACGTCGGCCGCCAGCATCGTCGCGTAGTCGCCGCTGTCGACGAAGGCGGCGAACTGTCCGCGCGACACCTCGGTGACGCCGGCCAGGAGGCCGGCCTTGATCCAGACGAAGCGCAGCGGATCGACTTCACCGGGCAGCGGCAGCCGATAGTGCACGCCGGTACGATCGTCACCGGTCGCGAGCAGCAGACCGGCGACGGCCGGAGGGATGCTGGGGATGACGATCCGCAGCGGCCGGGATTGGCCGTGCAGCGCGACGGTGAACTCGCTGGTGCCGGGCGACAGCTCGACCGTGAAGCGCCAGCTGCCATCCTGCAGGACCGGTTCGAGCCCGGCGTGATCGAGCAGCGTGAGCTCATCGGCATCGGCGACCTCGCCCTGCAGGTGGACGAGGATGTCGCGACGGTCGACTTCGCCGAACGGGATGGCGGGCACGGCGAAGGCGAGCATCTGGTCCACGTCGTCGATGCGGGTGCCGCCTTCGACCGAGACCGCGGCGATGCTCGGCGGTGTCGGCGCCGAGGCCGGCTGGCCAGCCGTCGAGCGGTCGGGATCGGCGTGATCGACGACCTCGCCGTCGGGCTGCGGTCGACCGGGCGGCGCCGCGCCGGAGCTGCTGCCATCGGCGGTCATCTTCGCGAGCTCGCCATTGGCGGTCGTCGCGGTGTGGCCGGAACCGGGCGCAGCCTCGTCACCTGCCGAAGGCGGCGGTGGCTGCCACGGTCGCCAGATCAGAAGCAGCATTGCGACCGCGACCAGGAGGGTGCCGGCGCTCCACCGTGCGGCCCGCCGCGAACGGCGATCGGCTGCGGGGTCGACGGCGGCAGCGTCATCGCTGCCATCGCCGCCGGCGGTTGCCCCGCGTGCTGCCTGCAGCTCGTCGCGGACGCGGGCCAGTTCCGTTTCGGCCCGGTGATCGAGCGCGTCGTCGTCGGCGAACGCCAACGTCTCCGCGGCGATCTCGGGCCCGACGCCGAGGTCGGCGATGAGGCGTTCGATCTCGTCACGGAGATGACGGCCATTGCCGATTCGTTCGGCGGGCGAGACCGTGAGGCACTCGCGCAGCAACGCGACGACTTCGGCCGGCAGGCGATCGTCGACCTCCGCCCAATCGATCCGGTAGCGGGAATCCCGCGGCAGCGTCTCGGCCGTGAAGAGATAGTAGGCGGTGGCAGCCGCGGAGTAGATGTCGGCCGCGGGCCCGGCGTCGAGCAGCGAGTCGAATTGCTCGGGGGCCATGAACGCCGGGGTGCCGACGGCCTGCTGCGAGCGCAGCATCTGCGGGTCCCGGAAGTGTCGGGCCAGGCCGAGGTCGGTGAGCTTGGCGGTGCCATCGTGCGCCAGCAGCACGTTGTTCGGGTTGACGTCGCGATGCACGACCGATCGTGAATGGGCATCGGCCAGGGCATTGGCGAGATCGCGCCACAGTGACAGCACCTCGGCCAGCGGTCGCGCGCCGAGCCGCCTGACGCGGCGCGTCAGGTCTTCGCCATGGATCCACTCCATGACCAGGTAGTGCAGTCCGTCGCGCAGATTGCAGTCGAGGACCTCGACGATGTTCCTGCTCGCGAGCGAGGCGCCGAGCCGGGCCTCGCGCCGCAGCAGCTCGAGCGACTCGCGGCTGGTCGCGAAGTTGGTGCGCAGCAGCTTGATGGCGACGTCCTTGCCGATCCAGAGATGGCGCGCGCGGTAGACCTGGCCGAAGCCGCCGCCGCCGACCGGGCGCAGGATGACATAGGGGTCGAGGACCCGCCGCCCGCGGACCTCGGGCAGCTGGTCGAGCAGCTCGTCCTCGATCGGCGGGGCGGGCCCCGAGTCCTGGCCGGCGAGCACGGCGTCGAACTCCTCGTTGTGGAGTTCGGCGGTCGGCGTGCCGGCATGCTGCAGCATCTCGTGGAGTTCAGCAGCCATCGCCGGGTCGAGTGCGGCGCCATCGACGTAGGCCGGTCGATGTTCGACCGGCAGCTGCTGGGCGGCCTCGAATACCTGCCGCAGGCGGCGGAACCGCTCGACCTCGTCGCCGCCGCCCGGACTTGCGGCGTGACCCGAAAGGCCCTCGGAAGGAGGGCTTGCCGGATTCGGGCCTTCGGAAGCTGGGGCGGGCATCAGGTCAGGAATGGGGGCAAGGCAGCCGCGCGGCCAGGGTCTGAAACGTCGTTCCCATTGCGTCCTCATCGGGACCATAACCAGCGCCGGCGCCGGGTTGCAACCGCACAGATTGGCCGAGCAGACGGTGCCGAAGGCATCGGCTCAGCACCGGAGCGGCGGGCGCAGCTCGCGGCGAGGTCCTGCGCGCAGTCGCTCGCGCAGGGGCGAGCGTGCTCAGAAGCTGTTGCCGAAGGCGAGGGTGAAGTTCGAGCCCTCGTCGCCGTAGCCGATGTCGAGGCGGAAGATGGCCTCGCGGGCGAAGCCGAGCCGCAGCCCGACGCCGGTGCTGTGGTGCCAACGGGCGTCGTCGAGGCCGTCGAGGTCGGCCGCGACCGCGCCCCATTCGTGGAACAGGGCCAGGCTGACGCGTTCGATGCGGACCGTGTCGGTGAAGGTGATGCCGCGCGGGATGATGCCGAAGCGATACTCGACCGAGGCATGGGCCACGGCCCGGTCGGTGAAGCGGTTGGGGACGAACGAGCGCAAGGTGTCGCCGCCGCCGAGCGACGGCAGGCTGTAGAACGGCAGCTCGCCGATCGTGTCCTGGACGAAGCCGCCGATCGCGACCGTGTCGGTGGGCGGGTTCTCCTCGTCGCCGGCCGCGCCGCGGTGGAACAGGGGCGGCACCGTCAGGTAGTGGCGGGCGTCGACGCCGAACACGGCACCGTACTCGCCGCCGCTGTGCCACGAGGAGTGCGTGCTGACGCCGAGGCGATGGCCTGAGTAGGGCTGGTGCAGGCTGTCGCGGGTGTCGTGGGCGAAGCTCGCGACCAACAACAGCTCGTCGTTGCCATCGCCGCTGGCCGTCAGCTCGGGGTAGACCTGATCGGTACCGGGCACCGTCGATACCCGTCCGCGCGACAGGTTGTGATGCAGGGCCAACAGCTCCGCCTGGTAGAGCCAGTCGCCGCCGGGTTCGAACAGCGCATCGCGGACGCCGAGGCCGACCTCGGAGGTCTCGTGGGTGAAGCTGGTCTCGGCGCTCGCCGGGGTGCGGCTGCCGAAGCCGAAGAAGCGCCGGGTCAGCGTCTTGCCGTAGCCGGCGCGGGCGAAGACGCGACCGCGCTCCTCGCGCACGATCCCGCCCGAGGCGAGGTCGCGATGGTGCAGCCAGCGGGCCCAGAAGATCGAGTAGGCCTGTTGCCCTTCCTCGGAGTGGGTCATCACGATGTTGGCGAACTCGCGATAGCGCTGGTTGCGGAAATCGAGGTCGGTGAACGCGAAGCCGCCGCCGAAGCCGATGTCGTCCTCGCGGAACACGACCGGCGAGAAGAAGCTGCTGACGAGGAAGCGCTCGAAGACGTTGCCGGGTGCGATCCGGCCGGCCGGCGTGTAGCGCCAACGTTCGGGATTGGGCAGATCCCCGGGCAGCTGCGGCTTGGGGATGCGGCCGTCGGCATCGAGGCCGCTGAGCGGATCGAAGGTCTTCGGCCTCGTCGTGGCCTGAGCCGTGGCGATGCCGGCGAGCAGCAGCAGGGCGGCGACGAGGACGATCGGGTGGCGCGGCAAGGTCAGTTCCATCTCGCCGCGACCGCGGCGGTCTGCGGTCGGCAGGAGGGCATCATCGGGTCGCGCATCCTAACGACTGGCTCGGTCGTGCCGAGACCTCGGCGGCGGTATCTTGGTGCGATGCGGATGTCCTCGTTGCTCGTCGCGCTCGCCCTGCTCGGCTCCTTGCCCGGGCAAGGACCGCAGTCCCTGTCCTATGCCCAGCTGCTCGATCGGATGACCGACGTCGATTGGCTGTGGCAGCCGCCCGCCGCGGGCGAGCGGTGCGTGCAGTTCAGCAGCTACGATCGGCGCAGCGACAAGGGCCCCGGCGACTTCGATGCCTGGTATGCGAACGGCGACCGCGGCCAGTATCTGCGCGTCGAGGGCGAAGGCGACCAACGACGGCACGTCATGGTCGACGTCGCCGGTCCCGGCGTGATGACGCGGTTGTGGTCGGCCAATCCGTCCGGCGAACTCTACTTCGACGTCGACGGCGAGCGCGTCTGGACGGTCGACTTCGCACAGCTCTGCCGCGGCGAGATCGACCCGATCGGCG
>JAGQRA010000405.1 GCA_020425885.1 Planctomycetota bacterium
CGCGTCGCCAGCGAGGTCGTGGGCGGCATTCCGGCCCCTGCCGGGAGCTACCGACTGGTGGTCCTCGCCGACGTCGAAGGAGATGGCGACTTGGACATCATCGCCGCTTCGACGGTCGGCGTGCTCGTGTTCCAGAACACCGGCGGGGCACAGTTCACTCTGATGGCGACGCTTCCCGACCGGGACATCGTACGCCTGCAGGCGGTGGACCTCGATGGCGATGGTCTTCCGGACCTGATCGCCGCGCGCGCGGACCAGACAACCGGGCGACCACTGCCGATGCGCTGCTGGCGCAACTCCGCGACCGGCTTCGTCGACGTCACGGCGACTGCGGTCGAAGCCGCCGACTCCAGCCCGATGTCCGTGCACGCCTTCGACAGCGATGGCAATGGCACCATCGACCTGTGGGGCGGCGCCGACCGTCGTCAGTTCCTGTGGCACAACGACGGCACCGGCCGGCTGCTGCAGCTGTCCGAACTGGAATACGGCGCCAGCCCGACGGTGTGCAGCGTGCTCGCCGACATCGACGGCGATGGCTGGCCGGACCTCGCGACCATCGACAGCTCCTCCAATCAGGGGACTGAAGTGGCAATCGTGCGCAACGCCGGCGGCTGGCTCGGCATGCAGCGCACGGTGTTGCTGCCGACCCAGCCGAACCGACAACCGCGCAATCTGACCTTCGTGGACTTCGACCGCGACGGCGATCCCGATCTGCACGTCGGCATGCGCGCCGCGAGCGGACCGGCCCCATCCTCTCAGGACCTCATGTTCCGCAACGACCGAGGGGTGTTCACGGACATGACCGCCCAGAGCCTGCCGGTCGACGTCGGCGAGGACACGGTCACTGCCGCCGGCGATCTCGATGGCGACGGTGCCCCCGACCTGTTGATCGGGCAGGATGGCGGCCTGCACCTGTGGCGTGGCAACGGTGCCGGCGCGTTCGTCGACATGACCGGCCTGCTGCCGCCCGTGACGCAGCAGGTGACCTGCCTCGCCATGATCGACTTCGACGGCGACGGCGATCTCGACATCGCCTGGTCGAGTCGGTTCCAGCCGATGCATCTGCTGCGCAACAACTGGCCGTCGTTCACGGACGTCGCGGCCGCCGTGCTGCCAGCCGTGCCTGCGGTCCCGGCGATCGTCACCTGCGACTTCGACCGCGATGGCCGCCCCGATCTCGTATTGGGAAGCGACACTGGGGCGCTACGCACCTGGCGCAACGCCGGCGGCACCTTCGTCGACGAGAGCTCGAGCCGCCTGGCCGCGGGAGTGCGGCCGGCCTCGACGATCCACGTCGCCGATCTCGACGACGACGGCTGGCCCGATCTGTTGCTCGTCTGGGGAACGTACGACTGGCCGCAGCAGCTGCACAACAAAGGCGGGGTCTTCGAGCCCTTGGCGGCCGGGGTGTTGCCTCCCGATTCGGAGCCGCGGAACGGAGCGGGCGCAGGAGTCGCCGACCTCGATGGCGATGGTGACAGCGACCTGGTGGCGCCGTACGGAGTGCTGCACAACCTGGCCAGGCAGCTCGGCAACAGCGTGCCACCGCGCATCGGCAGGTACGGCGAACTGCTGCTGCAGGCGTACGGGGGCAACGGCGTGGACCCGCAGGCGTGCGTGCTGCTGCTGGCGTCCGCGGCGGCCAACCCGCCGGTGCCCATCCGGTCGCTCGGCTTGCTCCGCCTCGATCCGACCTCGACCTGGCTGCACAGCGTCAGGGTGCTGCCCGGCATCGGCGGCGCAGCGAACATCCGCTATCTCGTTCCGCCGCGGCCGGCGTTGCTCGGCGCACACCTCATGGCCCAGGGCTTGTTCCTGCACACCTCGGATCCCGCAGGCTGGCGCTTCGGCAACGCGGTGCGAATCGCCGTCCGCCTCTGACCCTACTGCGCCAGCGGCGACTGGCTGCCAACGGCACCTGTGAGCCGATCCGACGCCTGTGCTAACGGACCTTTGGCGTCATCGGCCAGCGCATCCGGAACGTCGCTCCCTTGCCGGGCTCGGACTCGAGATCGATCGAACCCCCGCTCAGTTCCACGGTCTTCTTGATAATGGCCAACCCCATGCCGCTGCCCCGGGCTTCATCGCCCGCCTTGAGGGTCTGGAACACCTTGAAGATCCGCTCGTGATGCTCGGACGCGATGCCGGGCCCATCGTCGGCGACCGCGAACACCGCGAACCCGCCATCCACGACAGCGGTGACGCCGACCCTGCCATCCTCGCGATCGTGGTGCTTGATGGCGTTGGCGATCAGGTTGCGCAGGCAGGTCTCGAGCGGCGTGACCATCGTCCGCAACAGCGGCAGATCCGGCGCGACCGCGATCGAGAAACCGGCCGGGACGTCGAGCGTCTCGACGATCCGCGCGACGATCTGACCCGTCTCGACATCGACCGGGGCGGCGTCGCCGTGGCCGCACCTCGCGTACTGCAGCAGATCGTCGAGCAGTCGGTGCAGACGGCCGATTCGACCCCGCATGAGGGCGAGGTTCTCGCGCGACTCGGCCGAGAGCACGTCGGCCGCATCCTCCTCGATCCACGACGCGAGGTTCTCGACCGCTCGCAGGGGGGAGCGCAGGTCATGCGAGGCGATGTAGGCGAAGTCCTCGAGGTCGCGGTTGCTGCGTTCGAGATCGACCGCATAGCGGCGGAGTTCGTCCTCGGCACGCTTGCGCGCGCTGATGTCGACGATCGCCGCGAGCACCGATTGCCGGCCGTCGATGACAAACGGCCGCAGGCCGATCTCGACCGGCACCTCGCGACCGTCCTTGCACAACGCGAACAGGTCGCGACCGGCCCCCATCGCCCGCGGCGTCGGCTCGCGGAAGTAGACCGTCCGGTGGCCGGGGTGCCCGGCGCGATAGGACTCGGGCACGAGCAGCTCGATCAGTTGCCCGACCATCTCGTCGCGGTGATAGCCGAACAGCCGTTCCGCCTCGCCGTTGACCAGCTCGATCGTGCCGTTCGCCGCCATCATGACGGTGGCATTGGGCGCGGCCTCGACGACCGTGCGGAACAGCTCCTCCGCCCGCTTGCGCGCGGAGATGTCGACGACCGCCGCCAGCACGAACTGACCCGAGTCGGCGGTCAGCGGTCGTAGGCCGATCTCGACCGGCACCTCGCTGCCGTCCTTGCGCAACGCGAACAGGTCCCGCCCCGCCCCCATCAACCGCGAGGCCGACGCGGCCAGGAAACCGGACCGCAGCTGCGGATGTTCGGCGCGGAAGCGCTCGGGCACGAGCAGCTCGACCGGCCGGCCGATCATCTCGTCGCGGTCATAGCCGAACAGGTGTTCGGCCTCGGCATTGACCAGTGCAATCGTGCCGTCCACGGCCACCATGATCATGGCGATCGGCGCGGCCTCGACCAACTCACGATGCAGTGAGGTCGACGGCATCGAGTGGTGGTTGTCCTTGGTCATGCTGACCGCCTCGGACCATCGACCCGGTCGCGAACCGAAGCCTCGCAGGTTCCGACGGCGGACCGAATCGTAGTTGGAAGTGAACGGTCGGGTCGAGTCCGTTCTCGGCATTGGCGCCGCGGTCCTGACGAGCAAGCGACACTTCCACGGCCACCGCGCGCGGTAGACTACCGCGCTCCTCAAACCAAGAGACTCCATGCGCACGACTCGCATCTGCCTTGTCACACTTGCCCTGACCGCTTCCGGTTCCATCCTGGCCCAGGACTTCATCCACTACAAGTTCGATTCGCCCTGCACCACGGAGGTGATCAACTACGCCACGGGCCCGCAGGCTCTGGCCAGCAATGGCACCATCCAGAGCACGCTGACCGGCAGTTCCTACACCGCCGGCGTGTTCGGCGGCGCCCTCGCCGCCGGCTCCCTGATCTCGCCGACGACCTACAACAAGGTGCTGACCGGCTGGGATCCCTCGGTGCAGAACGTGACCGGCGATCTGACGATGGCCTGGTTCATGCGCGAAGCCTCGCCGCTCGGCAGCGCCGGCACCACGATCGACTACCTCGCCGGCGCACCGAACGGCGGTTTCCGCCTGTTCACCAACGGCGTCGCCGGCCGCGGGCTCTACCAACGCGTGATCCTCGCCGGCGGTGGCAACGGCATCAACGCGACGATCACCAATGACTTCTACCTGCCGGCGACCACCTACGACGTGCAGACCGCGGCGCAGGCGGGTTGGGTCCACATCGCGATGGTGGTCGACTCGACGGCGCAGACCGCCGATTGGTACGTCAACGGCACCTCGGTGCTGCAGCTGACGGGCGTGCCCGGCGCGCTGATCAGCGCCGCCGGACCGTTCATGATCGGCGCCTATTCGACGACGGCCGGCGGCTCGGCCTACGAGATGGACGAGTTCGTGATGAGCCTGCGCGCCTACAGCGCGACCGAGGTGCTCCAACTGTCGCTGGCACAGATGGCCGGCGACGGCGACTACACCTCGGGTTCGACGACCCAGTGCGGCACGCTCGGCCTGGCCAGCACCGGTGGTCGCCCGTCGCTCGGCAATGCCAGCTACGCCCTCGAGGTCACGCCGACCGCACCGTCGCTGTTCGCCATCCAGTTCGGCTTCACCCGCTGCCTCTACGCCGGCACGTTCCAGCTGCCGTTCGACGGCGGCCTGCTGCACCCGCTCGGCACCGGCTGCACGGTGCTCGCCGATGGCGCCGTGACCGTGAGCGGTGTGGCGACGACCGGCCCGGCATCGTTCCCGTTCCCGATCCCCGCCGCGGCCGGCTTCAGCAGTGTGCAGTTCTACACCCAGGCGCTCGCCGTCAACCTCGGCACCTTCGCGGTCTCGGCCTCGAACGGCTTCACGTTCAGCCTCGGCTATTAAGAACAAGGAAGGGAGGCGGCCAGGCCCGCCTTCGCAGGAGCTGGCGCGCCGAGAGGCGCGCAGCTCAGCGGCGACGACCGCTCGCGGCAGCCCAACCCTCGCTCGTCACCTGGGCCGGTTCTGCAGCTGCTGCAGCAGGCTCGCGGCCACGGTATCGCCGGGGTGGTGGGCGACCGCGAACTCGAGCAGTCTCTGCGCCTGATCGTAGCGCTGGCGCGCCGGGTCCATGCAGTAGCGCGCCAGCACGACGTTGCTGAGCAACAGGTGCAGGCCGGCGCGATCCGCCAGCGCGTGCATCAGGGCAGCCTCGGCCTCGACGTGCCGATCCATCGCGTGCAGCAGCAGGCCGCGATACTCGAGCAACCAGGGATCGTCGATCAGGTCGAACGCCAAGGCGGTGTCGACCTTCGCCAGTGCGCCAGGCAGCCTGGCCACGGCAGCCTCGATCGACGCCGGCGTCGCCTGCTCGGCGCGCAGGTAGAGCGCGGCGAGCGGCTGGCGGGAGTCGTCGATGGCCGCGTTCTTGAGGCGCTGGGCGGCGAACGTGTGAACGGCAAACAGCAGCCACGACGCCAGCCCGACGAGCGCCAGGCGGCCGGCGGAGGTCAACCGACCGTCGACCTTGAGCGCCGTGTGCTGGAAGGTCAGCCCCGGTCGCCGCAGCAGACGCCACAGTGCCAACGCCAGCGCCGCGGTGATGGCGCCGAGCCCGACCGACAACAGGAACGGCACCGCCTCGCCGAACCAGGCGCCGCGGAAGGTCCACTGCGTCGCGATCACCGCGACCACGGCCAACGCGATCTCCTCCGGCCAGGTGAAGTCGGCGCGGGCCTTGATGCGCTGCTGGCTGGCGACGAACGGCTTCGGCCGGGCTTTGCCGAAGGAGAGCGCGTCCTTCGGACAGACCGAGACGCAGTCGAGGCACTTCATGCAACCCGGATCGACGACCTGACCGTAGCGCGCGACCTCCTCGTGCACGCGCACGTTGCTCGAGCAGACGCTGGTGCAATGGCCGCACTTCTCGCAGGCATCGCTGACCACGATGCGCATCGGCGCGAACCGATCGGCGGTGGCGAAGAAGGCGCCGTACGGGCAGCCATGGGTGCAGAAGCCTTTGGCCCCGAGCCACCACACGATCAGGAAGCCGAGCACGACGATCGACAGCGGCGCCATGATCCACTTCGGAAACGTCTCCCACAGGTCGGCGGTCAGCATCTGCGCCTCCCAGTCGGCGATGCCGGGCAGCGGCTTCTGCACCGGATCCCACCAGTGCAGCACGATCGGCCAGGCGAACATGTGGAAGGCGACCACCCAGGGCGCCAGAATCAGCAGCCGCGAACGCAGCGGCCGCGGCGCGAGGCCGAGCCGACCGAGCAGCCAGGCCGAGAGGTCCTGCAGGGCGACGAGATGACAGGCCCAGCCGCAGAACCAGCGGCCGAAGATCAACGTGCTCAGGATCACCGCGGCGAACAGCAGGAAGCCAGCGTTGAGGCGCCCGAGTTCGACCGTCTGCATCGCCTCGGACGGCTCGAGCGGCGTCACCGTCTCGCCGAAGAGCCACCAGTGCAGGAAGTGCAGGCCGATCAACACGTGGACCCCGATCAAGACCAAGGCGCGGCGCCGGCCCGTCCGCGACGCCCGCACCGTGCCCTTGGGCCGGTGACGGTCGGCGCGCGGCAGTGACGCCCTAGGGTCACGCTGGGCGGCAGGAGGAGCGGGGTTACTGGCCGTCACCGGCGCGAGCATACGGCTGCGCGCGTTTGCTTTCGGCACCTCGACCCGCGATGTTCACGGCCGATGACCGACTCCACCGATACCGGCGAACCGACCGACTTCATCCGCGACCGCATCCGGGCAGACCTCGCGAGCGGCAAGGTCAATCGGGTCGTGACGCGGTTCCCGCCGGAGCCGAACGGCTACCTCCACATCGGCCACGCCAAGGCGATCACGTTGTCGTTCTCGGTCGCCGCCGAGTTCGGCGGCGTCTGCCACCTGCGCATGGACGACACCAACCCGGAGGCCGAGGACCAGGAGTACGTCGAGGCCATCCAGGAAGACGTGCGCTGGCTCGGCTTCGAATGGGACGCGCTGTTCTACGCCGCCGACTACTTCGATCAGCTCTACGCCTGGGCCGAGCAGCTGGTGCAGAAGGGACTCGCCTACGTCGACGACCAGGACGGCGACACGATC
>JAGQRA010000047.1 GCA_020425885.1 Planctomycetota bacterium
CCCCGCTGCAGGCCGACGACTACATCAGCGGGCGCGTCGTCAACGACGACGGCGCGGCCGAGGCCGGCGTGTGGGTGATCGCCGAGACCGACCAGTTGCCGACGCCCTATCGCAAGATCGTCGTCACCGCCGCCGACGGCCGCTTCGTCGTCCCGCAACTGCCGGCGGCCGATTACCAGCTGTGGGTACGCGGATACGGGCTCGAGGATTCGACCCCGCGCAAGATTGCACGCGGCGCCGAGGTCGAACTGGTCGCGAACCGCGCCGGCGACGCCTGGAGCGCGGCCCAGGTCTATCCTGCCAGCCACTGGCTGGCATTGTTCGAACTGCCGCCTGACGACGCCTTCGGCCACGCCAAGGCCGATGCCGGCGGCGGCCTGTTCGGCGGCGCCGATGCGGCCCACGCGCCGGGACTCGAGCGCCCGGCCGGCTGGGCGGGGCAGTTCAAGCTCGACTGCGTGCTGTGCCACCAGCTCGGCGCCGCGGTCACCCGCCTGCCTGGCCGCGACGCCTTCGATCACGGCTTCCGCAAGGCCGCGGCGATGAGCTACTTCGCCGACAGCCTGGGCCGCGATCGCCTGCTCGATGCGCTCGGCGCCTGGGGCGAGCGCCTGGCGGCAGAGGTCCCGCCGCCGGCGCCGCCGCGGCCGCGCGGGGTCGAGCGCAACGTCGTCATCACCCAGTGGGCCTGGGGCGATCGCTACACCTATGCCCACGACGAGATCGCGACCGACAAGCGCGACCCGACGGTCAATGCCAACGGCCCGGTGTACGGCGTCGATCTTGCCAACGACTACCTGCTGATCGTCGACCCGGTCGCGCATACCGCCGAGCGCGTCGAGGTGCCGACCCGCGACGGCTTCGATACGCCGTGGTGCGAGCAGACCTACCGCGGCCGGGACGGCAGCGAGCCGGCGCCGTTCGGTTTCGGCTCGCTGGGCTGTCCCTGGCCGGGTTTCGACTCGGCGCACGCCGGCCGCTATGACAACCCCGCCAACCCGCACAACCCGATGATGGACGCCGCCGGCCGCGTCTGGCTGACGACCCAGATCCGCCGCCAGTGGGCCGCCGACCTGCCGGCCTTCTGCCGCGACGATCCGGTGATCGCCGATCATCGCCACCATCGCCAGCTCGGCTATTACGATCCCGGGCGCGCGGCCTTCACCCTGATCGACAGCTGTTACGGCACCCACCATCTCCAGTTCGGCGCCGACGGCCGCCTGTGGACCAGCGGCGACGATTACGTCGTCGGCTGGCTCGACCCCGCCAAGTACGACCCGGACCATCCCGAGACGCTCGCCGCGGCGCAGGGCTACTCCGAGGTGCGCGTGGACAGCGATGGCGACGGCAACGCCGATCGCGCCATCGTCGGCTTCCACTACGGCGTCATTCCCAACCCGGTCGACGGCAGCGCGTGGAGTGCGATCGTGCCCGGCGTCACCAGCCCGCCCGGCGAGCCCGGCTGGATCCTGCGCTACGACCCGGCCACCGATCGTCACGAGGCCTATGCACCGCCGGCGCCCGGCATGGGGCCGCGCGGTATCGACGTCGACAGCGCCGGCCACGTCTGGACCGCCCTCGGCGGCAGCAGCCAGCTGGCGCGCTTCGATCGCTCGAAGTGCAAACAGACCTGGGGCACGGGCGGCCAGTGCCCGGAGGGCTGGACCCTGTGGCGCACCCCCGGGCCGGGTTTCCGCGGCCGCCCCGACGATGCGCCCGAGGGCAGTACGGACATGCACTACTACCTGTGGGTCGACCAGTTCGACACCCTCGGCCTCGGCCGAGACGTCGTCATCGTCAACGGCACCAACTCCGATTCGCTCATCGCCTTCGACCCGCGCACCGAGCAGTTCACGACCATCCGCATTCCCTACCCGCTGAACACCTACACGCGCGGGCTCGACGGCCGGATTGACGATGCCGAGGCCGGGTGGAAGGGCCGCGGCCTGTGGTTCACCAACGGCCTCGACCCCATCCTGCATTCGGAGTTGCCGCGATCCTACGTCGGCAAGATCCAATTGCGACCCGATCCCCTCGCGCACTAGGAGGCTGGTGACCATGTACATCACGCGTTTCAGCACCAACCCGGCCGGCCAATCGGAGTTCGAACGCCGCGACATCGCCTTGAGTGAACGCCGCCAGGACGAATTCGGCCACGAGATCCGGACTTCCCTGCCGTTCGCCGCCGAGGCGGTGGTGGTGGAGCTGCCGGCGGGGCTCGACCAGGACTGGCACGGCGCCCCCGACCGCCAGCTCGTCGTCGTGCTGAGCGGCCGCCTCGAGGTCGAGGTCGGCGACGGCAGTCGCCGCCAGTGGGGGCCGGGCGAGGCCTTCCTCGCCGACGACCTCACCGGCCAGGGCCACCGCACGCGCGCGCTCGATGGCGCCGTGCGCCTGGTGTTCCTGCGGCTCGGTGCCGATTTCGATCTCGCTCGCTGGCCGCCGGCCTGAACCGCGCGGGGGCGCGCCGTGAGGAGGTCTACACCGCCCGCTGGCCGGCGTGCCCGTTCACGTTTCCCCGCGCGTGCCGGCAAAAACCCACGGCACGTGGGGCGAACGGTGCCTGGAATCGGTGTAGAGTGCGCGGCGTCCGACCACCACCAGGGAGAGCGCCCGCGATGGACGAAGCCAGCTTCCGCCGCCACTGCCGCGAACACGGTTACGACGAACCCGAATTGCTCGAACGCCCGGCCGGCCTGCACAACCCCGAGCACAGCCACGATTTCGACGTCGTCGCACTGGTACTCGAAGGCGAACTCACGGTGACGGTCGCCGACGGTCGCGTGTGCACCTGCCGCGGGGGCGATTTCTTCGAACTCGAGCACGGTGCGCGCCACAGCGAGCAGTACGGTAGCGCGCCGACCCGCGCCCTGGTCGGTCGCCGCGCCGCCTGAGCGCACGCCATGACTGTGCGTGCGGCGCGCTTCAGTGGCGCCCGCACGCAGCCGTTACAATGGGCGCCCGTCGCGAAGCGTGACGTCCGCGAACCGCCCACCCGAAGAGCCTCGACGAACCATGTCCAGCGTCCACCAGACCCATCTCAAGCAGCTCGAAGCCGAGAGCATTCACATCATTCGCGAAGTCGCCGCCGAGTTCGCCAACCCGGTCATGCTGTACTCCATCGGCAAGGACTCGGCGGTGATGCTGCAGCTGGCACTGAAAGCCTTCCACCCGGGCAAGCTGCCGTTTCCGCTGCTGCACGTCGACACCACCTGGAAGTTCCGCGAGATGATCGAGTTCCGCGAGAACTACGTACGCGGGGAGCTCGGCCTCGACGTGCTCGTGCACACCAACACCGAAGGGCTCACGCATGGCATCAGCCCGTTCGAGGACAGCGAGAAGCACACCGAGCTGATGAAGACCGACGCGCTCAAGCAGGCGCTCGACAAGTACGGTTTCGACGCCGCTTTCGGCGGCGCGCGCCGCGACGAGGAGAAATCGCGCGCCAAGGAGCGCGTGTTCTCCTTCCGCGATCGCAACCACCGCTGGGACCCCAAGAACCAGCGCCCCGAGTTGTGGAACCTCTACAACGCCAAGGTCAACAAGGGTGAGAGCATTCGCGTGTTCCCCCTGTCGAACTGCACCGAGCTCGACATCTGGCAGTACATCCATCTCGAGAACATCCCGCTGGTACCGCTCTACTTCGCCGCCGAGCGGCCGGTGGTGAAGCGCAACGGCGTGCTCATCATGGTCGACGACGAGCGCATGCAACTGCTGCCGGGCGAGGCCGTCGAGCACAAGATGGTGCGTTTCCGGACCCTCGGTTGCTACCCGTTGACGGGCGCGGTCGAATCGCAGGCGACGACCCTGCCCGAGATCATCCAGGAAATGCTGTTGACCAAGACCTCCGAGCGCCAGGGCCGCGTCATCGACCAGGACGAGGGTGGCGCCGGCATGGAGGAGAAGAAGCGTCGCGGTTACTTCTGAGCCGCCGCGCTCACCACCGTCCCCCCACGAACATCGCCCGTCGCGAAGACCGGAATCCTGCATGTCTCATCAATCAGACCTCATCGCCACCGATATCGACGCCTACCTGCGCCAGCACGAAGAGAAGGAACTCCTGCGCTTCATCACCTGCGGCAGCGTGGACGACGGCAAGAGCACCTTGATCGGCCGCCTGCTCTACGACTCGAAGATGATCTACGAGGACCAGCTGTCGACCATCCGGCGCGATTCCAAGCTGCACGGCACCACCGGCGGCGAGTTCGACCCGGCGTTGCTGACCGACGGCCTCAAGGCCGAGCGCGAGCAGGGCATCACCATCGACGTCGCCTACCGCTACTTCTCGACCGCCAAGCGCAAGTTCATCATCGCCGACACCCCGGGTCACGAGCAGTACACGCGCAACATGGCGACCGGCGCCTCGACCGCGGATCTCGCCATCATCCTGGTCGATGCGCGTTACGGCGTGCAGACCCAGACCCGGCGCCATTCCTTCATCACCTCGCTGCTGGGCATCCGCCACGTGCTGGTCGCGGTGAACAAGATGGACCTGGTTGATTTCGACGAGGCGGTTTTCGCACGCATCCGCGACGAGTACCTCGATTTCGCCCAGCGTCTCGACATTCCCGATCTCGATTTCATACCCATCGCCGCGCTGCACGGCGACAACGTCGTCGACGCCTCGGCCAAGATGCCCTGGTACCAGGGGCCGACCCTGATGAATTTCCTCGAGACGGTCTACATCGGTTCGGACCGCAACCTCGAGGACTTCCGCTTTCCGGTGCAGTACGTGAACCGACCGAATCTCGATTTCCGCGGTTTCTGCGGCACCATCGCCTCCGGGATCGTGCGCCGCGGCGACGAAGTCGTGGTCCTGCCGTCGGGGCGCAGCTCGCGGGTCGAGAGCATCGTCACCTACGACGGCGAGCTGGCGGAAGCGTTCGCCGGCCAGGCCGTGACCCTGACGCTCGAAGACGAGATCGACGTCAGCCGCGGCAACGTCATCGCGCGGCCGGGCAACGTGCCCGAACTCGGCGATCGTTTCGATGCCATGGTGGTGTGGATGTCCGAGCAGCCGCTGGTGCCGGGCAAGACCTACCTCGTCAAGCACGCCACCAGTGTCGTGCCGGGCAGCGTCAGCACGCTGCGTTACGCGGTCGACGTCAACAGCCTGCACCGGCGCGACCAGCCAACCCTGAGCCTGAACGAGATAGGGCGCTGCACGGTTTCGCTCAGCGCCCCGGTCGCCTACGACGACTATCGCCGTAACCGCCACATGGGCGCGTTCATCCTCATCGATCGCATCACCAACGCCACCGTCGGTGCCGGCATGATTCACCAGCGTGCACGCCACGAGGCGCGCGATCACTGGGACGACGAGCCGGCCAGCACGGAGCTCACCGAGAGCACCAGCCAGGTCACCGCCGCGGAACGGCGTGCGCGCTTCGGCCAGCGGCCGGTGACCGTGCTGCTGAGCGGTCGGCCGCACGCTGGCAAGACCACCATCGCCTACGCCCTCGAGCGGCGCCTGTTCGACGATGGCCGCGCCTGCAGCGTGCTCGATGGTCAGAACCTGCGTCTGGGTATCAGTCGCGACCTCGGCTTCAGCCACGACGCGCGCTCCGAGAACCTGCGTCGCGCCGTCGAAGTGGCCAGGCTGATGAACGCAGCCGGCCTGGTCTGCATCGCCAGCCTGGTCGCGCCCAGCGAGGCGGTACGCCAGCGTGCCGCCGAGGAGCTCGGCGACG
>JAGQRA010000406.1 GCA_020425885.1 Planctomycetota bacterium
CGGCCCGTCACCGGTATCGACATCGGCGAGGAACTCGAGGCCGGGGTAGCGCTGCTGCACGGACATCGCCGCGTACTCGTTGATCAGGATCTCCATCAATGGCCGCTGCACGAGGTCGAAGTCGCGCGTGAGCTGCGGCGAGGCGATGGCCCGTTCGAGTCGCGGCGACATCGGCCGGCCCGTGGCCGCACCGCCGCAGGCCTCGATCAACACGCCGAGCAGGGGGATGTCGCGGCCCAGCACCAACGTGAACCACATCATCGTGTCGCGTTCGATCGCGGCTTCCTCCTCGGCGTCCATCGCCAGCAGCTCGTCGAGCACCGTGCCCCACTTCGCCTTGCGCTCCGGGTCGGCCGCGATCCAACTGCTCAGCTGCCGTTCCTCGTCCTGCTTCTTGGCGACGGTGCCGTTGTTCTTCAGCCCGAAGATCATGCCGCGGGCGTTCTTCTCGACGTTGGCGAGGCTCTTGATGCGATCGACCACCTCGAGCGCCTTCTCCTCGCTGGTCCTGCCGGCCGCCTCGAGCACGTCGATCGCCTGGGTCAGCACGACGTCGCGCTTGGGGAACACGTAGGCCTGTTGCATCGCGACGCCGCGGCTCGACTTGTAGCGCTGCGTGCTGCCCGGGTAGCCGGTGATGATGGCGAGGTCGCCTTCGACGACGCCCTCGGTCGAGACCGCGAGGTGATGGTCGGGACGGTACGGCACGTTGTCTTCGTGGTGCGGCCGGACGTTGCCATTCGGCGCGACATAGGCCCGGAAGAACGTGAAGTCGCCGGTGTGGCGCGGCCATTCCCAGTTGTCGACCTCGCCGCCGTATTCACCGACCGCGCGCGGCGGGGTGTAGACGAGTCGGACGTCGGTGATCTTGGTGCGGTAGTAGAGGTGGTATTCCTTGCCCTCGAGGAAACTCGCGACCGAGCAGGCGGTGTTGGGTTCGCTCGCCTCGGCGTCGGCGACGAGCTGGCCGATCGTCTGCTGCGTGACCTGCCAGCGCTCGAGATCGCTGGTCGCCGCGGCCTGGGCGGCATGGACCTTGTCGGTCACGTCCTCGATGCGCTTCAGCACCGAGGCGACCATGCCCGGCGCCGGCAGCTCGTCGCCGAGCGTGGCGGCGGCGAAGCCATCGCGGAGGTAGTTGGCCTCGGGCGAGCTGAGCGCGGTCACGGCGCCGAAGCCGCAGTGGTGGTTGGTGACGAGCAGACCGTCGGGCGAGCAGAACGACGCCGTGCAGCCGTTGATCTGCACCGTCGCCGACAGCACGCCTCCTTTCTCGGGGTGCCAGAACTCGTCCTTGGTGAGCTTCATGCCGCGCTTCTGCAACGCGGCCCAGTCCATCTCGCGGACCTGGGTCGGCAGCCACTGCCCTTCGTCGGGCAGCAGGATCAGGGCGGCGAGGAATGCGAGGGGAAGACGGGGAACCATGATGGCTCGGTATACGGGGCGGGCGGCGCCGACGCGCGCGGCCATGCCGATAAACGATGGCCGCCATCCGGGGTCGTCCTGCTCCCGTCAGGCTTTGACGCCAGGAGCGGCGACGGGCACGCTGTGTCGATGCACCCGTTCGCCATCGGTGTTCTCGTCGCCCTGGTGGTCGCGGTCCAGAACCCGGGCCAGGATGCGGGTGAGACACCGCATCGCAACTCGACGCGGAAGATCCGGCCGCCACTCGGCGAACAGGCGGCGCGCGTCGGCTGCGCCGTGCCGTGGCGCAAGGACGTCGCCGCGGCGCTGGCGGAGGCCAAGGCCAGCGGCCGGCTCGTGTTCTGGTACGTGCCGACGGTGGCGCGGTCGCCGATGGACCGCAAGCCGGAGATCGATCGCTATCTGCGCGGTGGGCCGTTTTCCTGGCCGACCACGATCGAGCTGCTGGCGACTCGCTTCGTCGCCGTCGACGAGAAGCCGGCCGGTGAGCTGCAGCGACGCTTCGGTCTGTTGCGCAACGAATTCATCGAGCCGGGCTACCTCGTGCTCGATGGCGATGGCACGGTGAAGCTCCGCGTCGACCAGATCACGACGTTGCACCCGGAGTGGTTCGAGGCGCCGCTGCGCCGTCTGGCCAAGGCGCCGAACGATGGCTTCCCCGGCGCGCCGGCGCTGCGCGAGGCCTGGGATGCCTATCGCCGCGGCGACCGCCCGGCAGCGATCGCGCTCGCCGAATCGGTCCTGCAGAAGCAACCTGCCAGCGCGGTCGCAGCCGAGGCCCATTGGCTCTGCGGCGCGGCCTTGTGTCGCGATAATCGGCCACGCGCGGCGCGGGAGCGTTGGCAGCACCTCGTCACCGCGTTGCCGGACGAACCGCTGGCCTGGAAGGCCGCGCTCGAGGTCGAGGGCCACGGCCCGTTCGTCCACGGCTTCGAGGACTTCCTGCCGTTGCCCGCGGCCGTGCTCGCCACTGATCCGGTCGACGGCTCGCGGGCGCCCGAAGCTGTCTACGACGAGGCCACGCTGTGGCGTCGCTCGGTGTCGTTCCTGTTGGCGATGGGGGATGGCGAAGGCGTCGTACGCGACAGCATCTACGACTTCGGCGGCACCGACAGCCTGCCCAACGTGCATGCTGCCGTGACCTGTCTCGTCGGCATGGCCCTGCTCGCCGCCGAGGAGCGCTTCGACGACGGTCGCGTCCCGGCCGCCCCGAAGCTGCGGGCGGCTACGGCGGCGATGCTCGAGCGCATCCGGGCCAACATCGCCGACGATGCCTGGTTGCAGATGTCCGATCGCGACGAGATCGTCTGGGCGCGGGCCTACGCCATTCGCTTCCTCGCCGCCTTCCGGCGCCACCATGCCGCCGACGACGAGGCGCTGCCGGCCCTGCAACGCTCGGTCGCGGCGCTGTTGGCCTTGCAGCCCGCGACCGGCGCGTGGTTTCACGAGTACGGCAATCCGTTCGCGACGGCGACCGCACTGCAGGCTCTGTTCGAGGCCTCGGTCGCCGGGGTCGAGATCGATGCCGACAAGGCCGAGCGCGGTCTTCGTGCCCTGGCCCGGGATCGGACCGCCGAGGGCGCGTTCACCTACGGTCACACGGAGCGCGGCGCGCCGCAGGCCTCGGTGGCGGGCGCGGCCGGTCGCATGCCGCTGTGCGAGCTGGCGCTGTACCTGTTCGACCGCAGCGATCAGGCCCGGCTGCAGCAGGCCGTCACCCACGGTGTCACGCATCACGACAAGCTCGCCGCGGTGCGCAAATACGACGATCACGCCGATCGCCTGCACTACGGCGGCTTCTTCTTCTGGTTCGACATGCTCGGTCGGACCGAAGCCATGCAACGGCTCGCGGCCGGTGAGGTGCGGCAACGGCTGCTCGCCACCCAGCTCGAACTCATCCTGAAGCTGCCGGAGTTCGACGGTTGCTTCGTCGACAGCCACGAACTCGGGCGCGCCTACGGCACGGCGATGGCCTTGTCGTGCCTGGCCGAGCTGCCGCGGTAACCGGGTATCGGGTGTGGGCGTCACTCACCCGGCGGCAACATCGACGTGACCCAATGCGGCAGCGACACGCCGCTCGTCGCCGCGGCCGCGGTCAGGCGCTCGAAGCTCTCGTCGCCGAGTTCCATGGCCAGGGCAACGAGACCGTCGAGGCGGTCGCCGTGCTCGAGCTGCAGCGACAACCAGTCGCCTGCGAAGGCGTGTCGGGCAAGACCGCGCAACGCCCGGCAGCGCTCGGCCGTGACGCCGCGATGCCGGGGGGTCTGCTCGAGCAGCCAGGTCGCACCGGCGGCGTCGCCGCCGGCCAGCATCGCCTGCATCAGGCTGTCGAGGTGATGACTCGAGTCATCCGGCACGTTCGCCGCCGCTTCATCGTCGAGATCCGCGAGCAACATCCGGGCGGCGGCCAGCGGCAGATTGCCGGCGAGTGCGCGCTCGACGACACGCTGGGTCGACGCGGCTACCCGGGGCTCGGGCAGCAGCCACCAGCCGATGCGTTGCCCGGTCGACCGCCGCACGGCCTGATCGCCGGTCGGGGCCCGCAGGCGGATGTGCGGCAGCCGCGCCTTGACGATCTCGGCGGCGAGGTCCTGGTCCGCGGCCTGGACGCTGGCGGCTGCCAGCAGGTCGAGCAGGGTGCCGATGGTCTCGCCGGTCATGCCGCGTCCGAACGTGATCTCGCCGATGCCCTGCTCGGCGAGCAGTCCGTACGGAACGTCGGTCGGGCCGTAGGGGACGACGACCTGGCCACAGCAGATCGCCTCACCGCCGTCGAGCACGATGACCAGATCGTCGGCGGCCAGCACGGCCTCGAGTTCCTTCGCGCAACGGTCGCGTGCCGCCCGGCAGAGCCGCGGCACCGCGGCGTGTTGACGCATGGTCCGAACCGTCCGGGTCAGGGTCAGCACCGCGCCGCAGCTCCGTCGCCTGAGCCAGGCGCCGCGGTCGGCATTCGCAGAGTCGGCATCCACGATTCCGCTATCGACCGCCGCCGCACGCGGCTGAAAGCCGCGCAGGCCATGGGCCGAAGGACTCGGACCGGGCCCGCGGTTTCGCGCCAACTCGCGCCTCGGCGCGAAGGAAGATGCCAAACACCGGCCACCACGCTAAACCATGACACCTGTGAGGCCGGGCCCATACTCCAACTGGTTGAGATCGACGCTGCTGCTCCTGCTGGTCGCCTGTGGCGGTCCGCTGAAGCGCGTCGACCTGTCGCAGAATCCGTCAGCATCAGCGCGCGAACCGACGGCCCTGGTCGTCACCTTGAGCGGCATGCTCGGCACGCAGGAGCTGGCCCGGTGCACCCGCACGCTGCGGGAGGCTGACTCGAGGGCCGGGTCGAACAGCATCAAGACCGTCATCTTCGTGCTCGACAGCAGCGGCTCGTGGAGCGAGGACCAGGAGGACCTGCAGAGCCTGTTCGACCGCGTGCAGGATCCAGGGCTCGGCGTCGAGACCGTGACCCTGGTCAAGGGCAAGGCCACCCACGGTGCCGCCTACCTCGCCCTGCTGACTGATCGGACCTATTTCCATCGCGGCGCGGGAACGGAGATGGGCGAGATCATGAAGCCCGAGAAGGACTGGGAGGACTACCTCTCGATGGACCCTGACGACGCCATGGCGAAGCGCCTCGACAGCGTTCGCGCGGCGCTCGAGGATCGCCTGTCGCGGCGCAAGACCAAGCTGCGGCCCGAGGCGCAGAAGATGGCATTGGCGATGGCCGATCCGCGGATGAACCTGGTCCGCGCCGTGGTCCGCGAGTCCGGGGTCGAACGGACCCGCGTGATGGAAGAGAGCGAGCTCGGCGCATTGCAGGCCGGCGGCGTCACCGTGC
>JAGQRA010000407.1 GCA_020425885.1 Planctomycetota bacterium
CGTCGAGTTCCTCTGGTACAACCTCGTGGGACTGCTCGGCGTGCTGTTGGTGGGCGGACTCGTCACGTTGTCGGGGCCGCGGAGCCCCTCACCGGAGACCGCTCCGGTCGACGCCGCGTGACGACGGACAGCTGACCATCGCGCCCATCGCGACGCGATTTCGCGAACTTCCGAGTCCGGATCCCGAGACCGCGGTCTCCCTCGAGGACGTCCACCCCGTCCTTACCGGAGGTCCCGTCCTTGTCCCTCAGTCTCCGTCTCGGTGCCGGCCTGGTCGCTTGCGCAGCGCCCCTGGCGACGCTCGCCGCGCAGCCCGCGCCCAACCCCGATCTCGAACTCGCGCACCACGTGCTGCGGCGGGTGACCTTCGGTCCGACTCCGGATCTCGTGGCTCGGATTGCCAATCCCCCGGTCGGCATGTCCGCGCTGCAGGAGGCGCAGGCCTACATCGCCGAGCAGTTGAATCCCAACGCCGGTGCCGATCCGTTCTTCCCGTTCGGAAGCGCCGACGTCCAGGCCTTGGACGGGCCCGGCGGGGCGCTCGGGATCCCGAACACGCTGCCCGCGACCACCGCCCAGATCGATCAGTTCGAGTTTCGGCAGGTGGTCGGAAGCCAGCTGGCGCACGGACTCGAGTCGAAGTGGCAGCTCCGCGAGGTGATGTGCCAGTTCTGGGAGCGCCACTTCAACACCCACCTCGTCGGCAGTCAGTTCTGGTTCCAGAACAAGATCCCGGCCACTTCGAGCAATGCCGCTCACGCCTGGCACTACGAGTGGCGGGCCAACGAGTTCTACCGCGAGAACGCTCTCGGCACCTTCCACGACCTGCTGGTGTTCACCGCCCAGCACGTGACGATGGTCGCCTACCTGCACCTCGACCGGAACACGGTGGCGGGGCCCAACGAGGACTTCGCGAGGGAGCTTCTGGAGCTCTACACGATGAGTCCGGAGCTGCCGGTGCCCATGGGTACTCCCGTGCAGAACTACAGCCAACCGGATGTGGAGACCGTCGCTCGCATCCTCACCGGCTGGAGCATCAACCCTGCCGCCGACTTCTCGTTCACGTTCAATGCCGCGAACCACGACATCGGACCGAAGCCGGCGATGTTCACGCCCGCGTACTCACTGCCGGTCGGCACGACGGGGGTCAACGAGGGTCTCACACTGCTCGCGGAACTCGCCAAGCGGGATGCGACCAAGGACTTCATCTGCCGCAAGCTCCTGAACGAGTTCCTGGTCGATGGTGGGGGGGATCTCGAGCCGGTCCTCCTCGGTCGGATGAAGAACGCCTGGGGCAATCAGGGCGACATCACCCTGGTGCTGACCGAACTCCTGAACTCGCTCGAGTTCCTGGGCACGACCTACCGGTTCGAGCGGGCTCGCCTGCCGATCGAGGCCGTCCTCGCGCCGCCTCGGGCCTTCGCGGCCGGATTCGAGTCGATCTGCACACCAGCGCAGCCCAGCTTCTTCAACCTGATCAACAGCTGGATCAGCATGGGTGACCTGGGTCAGTCACTGCAAGGTTACCCGGCGCCGAACGGCTATCCGAGCGCGAGTGCCGCGCAACACAGCCCGCACGCGGCGATCGCGCGGTTCTCCTTCGCTGCCAGGAGCCTGTTCCCCACTCAGCTGCCGACGTTCCAATGCCCGGCACTCACCCAGGACTCGCTCGAGTACGACGTGGCAGGCCACATCGCCGCGACGCTGACCGTCGGCTGGAACAATCCGCAGCTCGCAGCCAGGTTCCTGTTGGAGACCCTCTACGGAACCCGATTCACCGCACCGGACGAGAACGCCGTCGTGCAGGCGATGGGCAACGCCGCGGTCTGGTGGCTGGTCAACAACGGCACGCTGGACCTCTCGGCGCCCACGACGCCGGCCTACCGGCATGTCGTGAACTGCGGCGCGGTCACGGCGATGGCCATGGCCCAAGGAGCCATCCGCTGAACCTTCCCAGGACGAACCAACTGATCGCAGGAGATCCAAGATGATCGATCGCAGAGACCTGTTCCGGGGCGC
>JAGQRA010000408.1 GCA_020425885.1 Planctomycetota bacterium
CGCCTTCCACGGCCGCACGCTCGGCGCGTTGTCGCTGACCCACACCGCGAAGTACCGCGCCCCGTTCGGACCGCTGCTGCAGACGACCTGGGTGCCGCCCGAGAACACCGCGGCCCTCGCCGCCGCGCTGCGCGAGCAGCGCCCCGCGGCGTTGTTCATGGAGCCGATCCAGGGCGAGGGCGGCCTGCGCGAACTGTCGGCCGACTACCTGCGCGCGGCGCGCGAGCTCTGCGATGAGACCGGCACGATCCTGGTCCACGACGAGATCCAGACCGGCTGCGGCCGCACCGGCCGCTTCCTGGCCGGCCAGCACAGCGGCGTCGTTCCCGACCTCGTCACGCTGGCCAAACCGCTCGCCGCCGGCCTGCCGATGGGCGCCTGCCTCGCCCGCGGCGAGCTGGCGACGGTGTTGCAACCGGGCGATCACGGCTCGACCTTCGCCGGCGGGCCGCTCATCTGTCGCGCCGCGCTGGTCTTCCTCGAGGCGATCGACAACGGCCTGCTCGGCCTGGTCGAGGAGCGCGGCGCCGAGCTGCGCGCCGGACTCGAGGCCATGGTCGATGAGTTCGACGTCGTCGAGCAGGTTCGCGGCCGCGGCCTGATGCTCGGCCTGCGCCTGCGACACTCGGCCGCCGCCGCGCAGCAGGCGCTCTACGGCCGCGGCCTGATCGTCAACTGCACGGCCGGCGACGTGCTGCGCATGCTGCCGCCGTACATCGTCACCAAGGAACAGGTGCAGCAGGGGCTCGCGACCCTGCGCGCCGTGCTCAGCGAACTCGAAGCCAACCCCGAGGCATCATGACCACCGCCAATCCCCAAGCGACCGACTTCGGCGAGCTGTCGGTTCCCGACCTGCTCTGCACCTCCCAGCTCAATCGCGGCGACCTCGACCGCATCTTCGCGACGGCGGCCGAGCTCAAACGCGGCCGCGCCGTCCACACCGAGGTGCTGCGGCACAAGCGGCTGGCGATGATCTTCGAGAAGGACTCGCTGCGCACGCGCTTCACGTTCGACATCGGCATGCAGGACCTCGGCGGCAGCGTCGTCTTCATGGATCACCGCGATGCCCGGCTCGGCTCGCGCGAATCGGTCAAGGACGTCGCCCGGAACCTCGAGCGCTGGGCCCATGGCATCGTCGCCCGCACCTTCAAGCACAAGGTGCTCGAGGAGCTCGCGGCCAACGCCGAGATCCCCGTCATCAACGGTCTGTCCGACTTCGTGCACCCGTGCCAGGCGCTGGCCGACTTCTTCACCCTGCACGAGAAGTGGGGCGATCTGACGGACCGGACGGTGACCTACATCGGCGACGGCAACAACACCTGCCACGCGCTGATCCACACCGCGGTCAAGCTCGGCGTCCACATCCGCGTCTGCTCGCCGGAGGGCTACGAGCCCAACGCCCGCGTCGTCAACGAGGCGATGCGGGCATCGGCCGAATCGGGCAGCGAGGTGACGATCCTCAACGATCCGGATGCCGCCGCCGATGGCGCCGACGCGATCTACACCGACGTCTGGGCCAGCATGGGCCAGGAGGACGAGATCGAGGAGCGCAACGGCATCTTCGC
>JAGQRA010000409.1 GCA_020425885.1 Planctomycetota bacterium
GCGAACGGCATCGAGCCGGACTCGAACCAGCAGTCGAGCACCTCGGGCACGCGCCGCATCGTCGAGCTGCCGGTCGGGTCGTCGGGATTCGGCCGGGTCAGGCCGTCGATGAACGGCCGGTGCAGATCGGTCACCGCGACGCCGAAGTCGCGCTCGAGTTCGGCCACCGAGCCGTAGACGTCGACGCGCGGATAGCGCGGATCGTCGCTCTTCCACACCGGGATCGGCGAGCCCCAGAAGCGGTTGCGCGAGATCGACCAGTCGCGCGCGTTCTCGAGCCACTTGCCGAACTGACCGTCGCGGACGTGCTCCGGGATCCAGCGGATCTGCCGGTTGTGGGCCAGCATCCGCTCCTTGAACTCGGTCACCTTGACGAACCAGGCCCCCGGGATCGCCTTGTAGATCAGCGGCTCGCGCGTGCGCCAGCAGTGCGGATAGTTGTGCTCGTAGGTGGCGTGCCTGAGCAGCACGCCGCGCTCCTTCAGCACCTTGATGATCGGCTTGTTGGCGTCGAACACCAACAGGCCCTGCCAGTCCGGCACCTCTTGGGTGAACTCGCCGCGTTCGTCGACCGGGCAGACCAGCTCGATGCCGTGGGCTTCGCAGACCTTCTGGTCGTCCTCGCCGAAGCCCGGCGCCATGTGGACGACGCCGGTGCCCTCGGCGGTGTCGACGAAGTCGGCGCCGAGCACGCGGAAGCAGTTCTCGCGGCCGGCGAAGAACGGAAACAACGGCTCGTAGCTGCGGCCGACGAGGTCTTTGCCCTTCAGCTTCGCCACCGGCTCGAAGCCGTCGAGTTCCTTCGCCAACGAGTCCAGCGTCGCCGCGCCGAGCACGTAGTGGACGCCGTCCTTGTGCACGATCGTGTAGTCGAGCTCGGGGCCGACGGCGAGCGCGAGGTTGCTCGGCAGCGTCCACGGCGTCGTCGTCCAGGCGACGATCTGCAGCGGGCCCGGATCGCCGTCCCGCGGCTCGAGCCGGAAGGCGACGTGCACCGCCGGGTCCTGCCGCGGCCGGGTGGCGTCGTCGATGCGCGTCTCGAAGTTGCTGACCGGCGTCTGCAGCGCCCACGAGTACGCCATCACCCGCTGCCCCTCGTAGACCAGACCCTTGTCGTGCAGCGTCTTGAACGCCCACATCACGCTCTCCATGTAGGAGAGGTCCATGGTCTTGTAGTCGTGGTCGAAGTCGACCCAGCGCGCCTGGCGCGTGACGTAGTCGCGCCACTCGCCGGTGTAGCGCTGCACGCTCTTCCGGCAGGCGTCGTTGTAGCGCTGCAGGCCGATGTCGTGCACCGCCTGCGCGCCGCTCAAACCGAGTTCCTTCTCGGCCTCCATCTCGGCCGGCAGGCCGTGGCAGTCCCAGCCGAAGCGCCGCTCGACGCGACGGCCGCGCATCGTCTGATAGCGCGGCACGACGTCCTTGACGTAGCCGGTCAGCAGGTGCCCGTAGTGCGGCAGGCCGTTGGCGAACGGCGGGCCGTCGTAGAAGACGTATTCGTTGGCCCCGGCCGCGCGCTGCTCGACCGAGCGCTGGAAGGTCCCATCGCGCTGCCAGCTGGCGAGGACCGCGAGTTCGATCGCCGGGAAGTCCGCCTGCTGGGGGACTTCGGGGTAGGGCTTGCTCGGGGTCTTGGGCTCGGTCATGGCGCGAGCAGTGTGGCGGCGCGACGTGGACCATGCAATGGCGCGCAATGCTCGACGACGGCGCCGCAGCTCGCGCCGCGTGATCACGCCGGCTACTTGGCCGGGCGAAGCTCGATGTCGACCTGTTTGTCCGCCTCGAGCTGGACGGCGCGCCCCGAGTTCTTGAGCTGAGTGATCTGGTCGGCCAGCGGAGCGCGAGGATCGCGCGCCTGGATCCGATACGCGCCTGGCGGAAGGCGTTGCTCGAAGCGGAAGCGACCCGCCAGCTCACTCCGCGTCGTCCGGACCTGCCTGCCTGCGAAGCTGACGGATACCTCCAGTCCCGACAGGCCTTCCCCATCTGCACCGAGCAGAATGCCCTGGATGATGCCACCGCGTTGCAACGAGAGCTTGCCCGCGTCGCGGTCTTTGCCGGCGATGTCAACCTGCATCGCGATCGGACAGTAGTCGGGATGAACCACGCTCAGGGCATATGCTCCCGTACAGAACTGATGTCCTGAGTGGGGCACCCGGCCCCATCACGCGGCACCCCGTCGGACCGACTCGCCGCCCGAGGCGCTGGCCGGATGCACCGACCGCA
>JAGQRA010000410.1 GCA_020425885.1 Planctomycetota bacterium
AGAACGCGAACTGGTGCGCCACTGCCGCCACCTCGGTTCGTTCAAGCTGAGCGGCATCCCGCCGATGCCGGCCGGCCTGCCCCGCATCGCCGTCACCTTCCTGGTCGACGCCGACGGCGTGCTGCGCGTCACCGCGCGCGAGCAGCGCACCGGCCTGCAGGCCGGCATCCGGATCGTGCCGTCGTTCGGACTCACCCGCGACGAGGTCCGGCGCATGATGCTCGATTCGATCGAGCACGCGCAGGACGACTTCCTCGCCCGCGAGGCGATCGAGCAGCGCGCCAAGGCCGAGGCCATGGTGCGCGGCACGCGACGCGCCCTGGCGCTGGCCGAGCTGCCACCCGATCAGACCTACGCCGTGCACAAGGCGGTGAAGGCCCTCGAGAAGCTGCTCGCAGCCGAGGCCGGCGCCGAGGCACTGAAATCCGGCTGCGCCGATCTGACCGCGGTCACGGCGACGATCGCCGACGACGTCATCAGCTCGGCGGTAACCAGGGCATTGCGCGAAGAGCAGGAGCAGCGGCACTCATGAACAAGGCCCGGTTGCACGTGTCAGGTCAGGATGCGGTGCTCGAACTCGAACTCGGCCAGACCATCCTGCAGGCGACCTCGGCGCAAGGCGTCGACCTCGACCATGCCTGTGGCGGCGTCTGCGCCTGCTCGACCTGTCACGTCGTGATCGAGCGCGGCGGCGACTGCTTCGCCGAGGCCAGCGAGGACGAACTCGACCGCCTCGACGAGGCCCGCGGTGTCCGGCTCGAGTCGCGGCTCGGTTGTCAGGCCAGGCTCGAGCGCATGCCGGCCGACGGCCGCATCGACATCGTGATCCCGACCTGGAATCGCAACGCCGTGCGCGAAGGCGGCTGAGCGCGAGGGCAACGGAGGCAGACGAGCATGGCCGAGACCCGCAGCGAACGTTCGACCATCGTGCTGGCCGCGCCGACGCTGGCGATCGGCATCGCCCTGATCGTGATGGCACAGATCATCCACCTGCAGGCCGCCAGCGCCGTCTCGGCCGGCGGCGCGACCGCACCGCCGCCGCTGGTCGCCGGCCTCGCCGACTTCATCGTCGCGCCCTTGCTGCGCGCGTTCGGCGATCCGGAGCCGAGCCCGGCCGCGGTCGCCGGCGGTATCCGCTACGCCATCTTCGGCAGCATGGCGTTCGGCCTCGTGCTGGTGCTGGTCGCCGGGCGACAGCTGTTCGCCAGACGGCGCCGGTAGCGGCGACGTCGTCGGCGCGGCGGTGGAAAGTTCCTCCGCGTTCGTGGAAAGCAAAGCGGCAGGCGACTCGGTCTGCAGCAACGCGATGAAGGCCGTTCATCCGCCTCCACATCACCGCTAGAGTCCGCCGCATGATGGTCGCATCCCAGGAACTCACTCTCGTCGCCAACACGATCCGCGGCCTCTCGATCGACGCCATCCAGAAGGCCAACTCCGGCCACCCCGGCATGCCGATGGGCATGGCCGAGGTCGCCACGGTGCTCTGGACCGAGTTCCTGCACTGGAGCAACAAGGCGCCGAACTGGCTCGGCCGCGACCGTTTCGTGCTGTCGGGAGGGCACGGTTCGATGCTGCTCTATTCGCTGCTGCATCTCGCCGGCTATCCCGTCGCGATCGAGGACCTCAAGCAGTTCCGCCAGCTTCACAGCCGGACTCCCGGGCACCCCGAGTACGGCGACACGGTCGGCGTCGAGACCACGACGGGTCCGCTCGGCCAGGGCTTCGCCAACGCCGTCGGCATGGCGATCGCATCCGCGATGGAAGCGGCCCGGTTCGAAAACCCGCTGCTGCAGACGCGGGTCTTCGTCACGGCCGGTGACGGCGACCTGATGGAAGGTCTCAGCAGCGAAGCCGCGTCGCTGGCCGGCCACCTCAAGCTCGGCAACCTGATCTGCCTGTTCGACGACAACCACATCACGATCGAGGGTCACACCGACCTCGCCACCAGCGAGGACATCGGCGCCCGCTTCACCGCCGCGGGCTGGAACGTGCGCCGCATCGACGGCCACGACATCGAGCAGATCCGGGCCGCGTTGCGGCACGCGACCAGCGACAGCGATCGGCCGCAGCTGATCTGCTGCCGCACCACGATCGGCAAGGGCAGCCCCAACAAGGCCGACACCCACGACGTCCATGGCGCCCCGCTCGGCAGCGACGAGGTCGCGGCCACCAAGCAGGCACTCGGCCTGCCGGCCGCCGACTTCCATGTCGACGAGCGGGTGCGTGCCGTCTTCGCCGCCACCGCCGATCGCAACGACGGCGAGCGGCTGAGCTGGGAGGCCGAGATGCAGGGCTGGGAGGCCGGGCACGCCGAGCTCGCGGCCGCCTGGAGGAGCTTCCGCGAGCGCTCCGTGCCGGCGGACCTGCTGCCGCAGCTCTGCGCCGCGGCCGGCAACGAAGCCGCGGCGACGCGGGCCATCTCGGGCAAGGTGATCCAGCGTCTCGCCGAGCTGTTCCCGGGCCTCGTCAGCGGCAGCGCCGACCTCGACCCGTCGACCAAGACCCGCATCAAGGCATCGGGGTCGTTCACGAGCGAGAACCGCGCTGGCCGCACCCTGCACTACGGCATCCGAGAACACGCGATGGGTGCGATCATGAACGGCATCTCGCTGCACGGCGGCTTCGTGCCGGCCGGCAGCACGTTCCTGGTGTTCGCCGACTACATGCGCACGCCGATCCGACTCGCCTCGCTGATGCGGATCCCGGCCGCGTTCGTGTTCACCCATGACAGCCTGATGGTCGGCGAGGACGGCCCGACCCACCAACCCGTCGAGCAACTCGCGACCCTGCGCGCGATCCCCGGGCTGCACGTGTTCCGGCCGGCCGATGGCGCCGAGACGGCGGCGGCCTGGACCTGGGCCGTGACCCGCAAGGACGGCCCGGTGGTGCTGGCGCTGACGCGACAGAACCTGCCGGTCCTGCCGCACGGCGACGGCTGGGACGGCAGCGACGCGCTGCGCGGCGGCTACGTGCTGGTCGAGGCCGAGACCGCGCAGGCGACCCTGGTCGCGACCGGCGCCGAGGTCGGTCTCGCCGTCGAGGCGGCGAAGCTGCTCACCGCGCAGGGCGTGCCGACCCGCGTCGTGTCGATGCCGTGCCTCGAGCTGTTCCTGCAGCAGGATGACGCCTGGCGCCAACAGGTGCTGGGCCCGGCCGCGGTGTTCACGCTCGAGATGGGCCGCCCCGAATGGTGGTGCCAGCTGACCGGTCGCCTCGATCGCTGCATCGGCCAGACCACGTTCGGCGCCAGCGCGCCGGCCAAGGCCGTGGCCGAGCACTTCGGCTTCACCGCCGCGAACGTCGCGGCGCGGGTGCGGGCCGCGCTGTAGCCGCCCGGCGCGCCAGATCTACAGCATGCCGACGACGTCGCCGTTGTCGTCGACGTCGATCCGCGTGCCACCCGGCGTCTTGCCGAGGCCCGGCATCGTCATGATCGAGCCGGCCAGCGGGTAGACGAACCCGGCCCCCACCGCGACGCGCGCATCGCGCACGACGAAGCGGTAGCCGGTCGGCTGGCCACCAAGGCTCGGGTCGTGGCTCAGCGAGTACTGCGTCTTCGCCATGCAGATCGGGAAGCTGCCGTAGCCACGCTCCTCGAACCGGGCGAGGTGCTGCTCCGCCGCCGGCTCGTAGTCGACCCCATCGGCGCCGTAGATCTTGCTGGCGAGGGTCTCGATCTTCTCCTTGAGCGTGGCCTCGGTCGGGTAGAGGAAGCGGAACGAACTCGGCTCGTCGCAGGCCTTGACCAGCGCGTGCGCGAGGTCTTCACCGCCCTTGCCGCCTTCGGCGAACATCGTCGAGACGTGCGCGTCGGAGGCACCGGCCGCCAACGCGGCCTCCTTGACGAAGGCGATCTCGGCCTCGGTGTCGGTCGGGAAGCGGTTGATCGCGACCACCACCGGGATGCCGAAGATGCGCACGTTCTCGATCTGACGCTTCAGGTTGCCGATGCCGGCCTGCAGGGCATCGAGGTCCTCGCCCTGCAGGCCCGCCGGCAGGGGCCGGCCGGCCTTGACCTCGAAGCGACCGCTGTGCGACTTCAGCGCGCGCACGGTGGCGACCAGCAGTGCCGCGTGCGGCACCATGCCCGAGGCGCGGCACTTGATGTCGAAGAACTTCTCGGCCCCCATGTCGGCGCCGAACCCGGCCTCGGTGACGACGAAGTCGCAGCTGCGCACCGCGAGCTGATCGGCGACGATCGAGCTGTTGCCGTGAGCGATGTTGGCGAACGGACCGGTGTGGACCAGGGCCGGCGTGCCCTCGAGCGTCTGCATCAGGGTCGGCTTCAACGCATCCTTGAGCAGCGCCGTCATGGCGCCGGCGGCCTTGAGATCCTCGGCCGTCACCGGCGTACCATCCTTGCGGTAGCCGATGACGATGCGGCCGAGCCGCCGGCGCAGGTCGCCGAGATCGCTGGCCAGACCGAGGATCGCCATGATCTCGCTGGCCGAGGTGATGTCGAAGCCGGTGACGCGCGGCGTGCCGAGCCCCTTGCCGCTCGGGTTGCTGCCGGCGTGCGCGACCTCGATCTGACGCAGCGCGCGGTCGTTCATGTCGAGCACGCGCCGCCAGCTGATCTGCGCCGGGTCGAGGTCGAGTTCGTTGCCGTGGAACAGGTGCGCATCGAGGAACGCGGCGCAGAGGTTGTGGGCCGAGGTGACGGCGTGGAAGTCGCCGGTCAGATGCAGGTTGAGCTCCTCGGGCGGGACGATCTGCGAGTAGCCGCCGCCGGCAGCCCCGCCCTTGATGCCGAACACCGGTCCCATCGAGGGCTGCCGGATCACGCAGCAGGCGCGCTTGCCGATGCGGTTCAGGGCCTGCGAGATGCCGACCGTATGCACCGTCTTGCCCTCGCCGAACGGCGTCGGCGTGATCGCCGTGACGACCACGTACCTGGCCTGTGGCCGCGGTTCGGTCGTCTTCAGCAGATCGAGTCTGACCTTGGCCTTGTTGTGGCCGTAGGGCTCGAGGTCGTCCGCACCGAGTCCCATGACGCGAGCCACTTCGCTCAGGGGACGCAGCGGGACGGAACGGGCGATGGAAAGGTCGTCGAAGGACATGGGGGCGAGCACCATAGCCACGCCCGGATCGCGATGCGACCCCGGGCCGGTCCCGGATCGAGACTCGCTGCCAGCCGCCGAAGCCGATCGCCGATAGGTGGCAGATGCAGCGCCATCATCCCGGTCATCCTGGATTCACACACCTGCTAGCCTCCGCCCTTCTGGCGGCCTGCAGCAGCGGCGGCCCGAGCGCCGGCTCCGGCGCCGATCTGACGCCGCCCAGCGCCGGCGTCGTCGCCGACGGCCCCGGCAGCGACATCGACACCCAGACCTCGACCTCGACCATCGAGGCCAACTGGAGCGGCTTCGTGGACGACTCGGGCAGCATCGCCAGCTACTCCTGGGCGATCGGCACCAGCCCCGGCGGTACCGAGGTCCAGGGCTGGACCGCCGTCGGCACCGCCGTTCATGCCAGCAACTCCACCCTGGCGCTGGCGCCGGGCAGCACGGTCTTCGTCACCGTCGTCGCCCGGGATCCTGCCAACAACATCAGCAGCCCCGCGGTCAGCAACGGGGTCACCGTCACGCCGAATGGCAACGGCAACGGCAACGGCGGCGGCGGGACCGCCACCTCGATCACGCAATGGGGCATCACCTGGCGCTTCGCCGAACCGATGCCGGTCGGTCAATTCTGCAACGGTGACTGGTGGGTCGTGGGCCCGGTCGCGATCGTCGAGATCTCGCCGCCGACCCAGAACGTCGGCGGCCGCGTCATCAACGGCTCGATGCTCAACCCCGAGCCGATCACCTACCACGGTTATGACAGCACACTGTTCGGCGCCTTCGCCAACGGCACCTACCACAGTTCGCTCAACGTCGCGATCGGGGTCTCGCCGTCGACGCCGCTCGAGATCACGACCGACGCCAGCCTGATCTCGATCATCAGCCAGATGCAGCCGGCCGCGAACGGCTCGTTCTCGCAGCTGAAGACGGCCGCCGTGTTGACCGTGCTCACCGCCGCGCCGCCGGCCGACGCGTTCCGACCGGCCTACGCCGGCAGCGACAAGACCATCCGCCATCGCGAACGCGATCTCGACTACGGCCGCCTCGCCACCGTCGTGCCGGTCGGAACACCACCCGACATGGCGACCGCCGCCGCTGACTTCGAACGCGTCTGGCTCGATCACACCCCGGGCTGGGGCAGCCGCTACATGCATCCGGTCGAGAACATGCCCGACTACGGTCGCGACTTCACCACCGTCTACGGCACCGGCGCGCTGCTCGCCCAGCTCGATCTGAGCCAGGCCCAGAAGCGCGACCTCGTCGTCCGCCTGACCCAGATCGGCATCGACTTCTGGGGCAACGTCACGAACGGCTGCTCCTGGCCCGGCGAAGGCGGTCACGGCAGCGGCCGCAAGTTCCCGATCCTGTTCGCCGGTGCGGTCCTCGACGACGCCGCCATGAGCGCCGTCGGCAGCAGCCATCCGTCCGGCTACTTCGGTCCGAGCCATCCGAACAACAACAGCCAGTTCGGCGAGGACTGCCAGACCTTCTACGTCCAGCAGACCCAGCCCGGCATCTACAACTGGGGCTTCGGCGGCTACAACGCCTCCCACCAAGGCCTGCCCGAATGGGGCAACAGCCATACGACGTGGCCCGTGAACGACAGCGCGCTGTGGATCCACGACAACTACCGGCGCTGCTGCACCGCCAACGCCTGGGTCGGTCAGACCCTCGCCGCACGCCTGATGGCGTTGACCGCGGCCTGGAACCACCCGTCCTACTTCGACTACATGGACCGCTTCATGCAGACCGAGACGCCGGGAGAGTGGACGCGATGCTGGGACCGCTGGCAGGAGCAGATGTGGGATCACTACCGGTCGTCGCTGTGAACGGATGACGCCCTGACCCGCCACGGCCACCTTGCCTGCCACTCCCCCAAGGCGAGAATCCTCGGGCCTCGACGACTATCCTGCCGCGATGCGTTCCTTCGGATTGCTCCTCGTCGCGCTCGCCATCGGCTCCACCGTCGTCCACTTCATGAACATGGAGATGAAACTGCTCATGTGGATCGACACCTGGGGCGAAGGGGCTGCCTGGGGCATCCGCGGCGGCCTGCTCGTGCTCGGCCTCTTGCTTGCCAAAGCCGGCGGATCGAAGCCGAAGGGCGACTGAGGCGTAGCTGGCTGTCGAGCGTCGCGCGGCTCGTCATTGACCGGGCAGGCGCAGTGCCCGCTGCCGCCCGGCGTTCCCTGGCCAGCACGGGCAATCGCCGCCTGATCGCCTGCCCCAACCGAAGCTGATCAACGGTCGCCGCCGACCACCTCGTCCATCGCCTTACGGCGCTCGCGGGCCTTCACCTTCTCGCGTTCGAGATCGTTCAACAGACGCTCGCGCACCTGCATCGGCGTGGTCACGGGCAAGGCCAGCTCTGCCGACGGCGACACGGCCGCATCGGTACCACCACCGCAGCCGGCGAACACAATCACGACGAGACCGAGAGGAAGGTGCTTCATGGTCCCCCATCGGCAACGGCGCGGCCGCCCGCGACCGGTTTCCCGCTTCGGAACTGCAAGCCGCCCCGCGAACCACCCACCCAAACGCCGCAGCGGGGCCGAGGGCGCGATACGCCGGTTGCAGAACCCCGCGTTGCGGCGTTTGGAGAGAAGCTCTGAAGTGAGTCGCCCATGGGGCGACTCACTTCAGAGTATGCGCTTGCCGAACGCGCTCAGGATC
>JAGQRA010000411.1 GCA_020425885.1 Planctomycetota bacterium
ATGTCGTGCGGCCGTTCCAGGATCTGTTCCTCGGCAACACCGCCGGCTCGCTCGGCGAGACCAGCGCCATCGTACTGATCCTCTGCGGGCTCTGGCTCGGCCTGCGCGGCGCCTTCGACTGGCGCATCCCGATCGCGATCCTGCTCGGCACGTTCGTGCTCGGCGCGACCCTGCACTGGCTCGACCCCGGCCACAACGCGGGACCGTGGTTCCCACTGTGCTCGGGCGGACTGCTGCTCGGCGCCGTGTTCATGGCGACCGATCCGGTCAGCTCGCCGGTGACGCCGCGCGGCGCCTGGGTCTTCGGCCTCGGCATCGGCTTCCTCGTCATCATCATCCGCAGCTACGGCGGCCTGCCCGAAGGCGTGATGTACGCGATCCTGCTCATGAACGCGGCCACGCCGCTGATCGAACGCGTCGCCCAACCGCGACCGCTGGGTCGGAGGAGGGCGGCATGACCGGCGCGCCAGGCATGGCCGAGATCGCACTGCCGCCCGAGCCGAGCTCGGCGCGACTCGTCGGCACGCTGACCTTCGCCGGGTTGCTGGCCGGGCTGCTGCTGGCCACCGTCTACGCGGTCACGCTGCCGACCATCGAGGCCAACGCGCGCGAGGCGCTGCGCCTGGCCGTGTTCGAGGTCGTACCAGGCACCACCGCGATGCAGAAGCTGGTGCTGCAGGGCGGCGGCTTCGTGCTCGCCGACGGCAGCGAGGCCAAGGACGCGGTGGCCGTCTATGCGGCCTACGCCGACGGCGGTCGCTTCCTCGGCTATGCGATCCCGGCCGCCGGCCCCGGCTTCCAGGACACGATCAGGCTGCTCTACGGCTACGACCCCGAACGCAGGCTCGTGGTCGGCATGCGCGTGCTCGACAGCCGCGAGACGCCGGGGCTCGGCGACAAGATCGTCAAGAACGACGACTTCGTCGCCGAGTTCGACGCGCTCGGCGTCGATCCCGAGATCCTGGTCGTGAAGAACGGCACCGGCAGCGCGCCGAACCACGTCGACGGCATCACCGGCGCGACCATCTCGTCGAAGGCCGTGGTCCGGATCCTCAACCTGCGGAACACGGAGCTGATCGCGAAGTTGCCGACGGGCGCGGCGGTGCCGCCGGCACCGACGGAGGCCGGCCGATGACCACGACCGCCGACGACCCGGCGCGGGCCCGCATGGAATTCCTGAAGGGCATCTGGCAGGAGAACCCGGTCTTCGTCCAGGTGCTCGGCATGTGCCCCGCGCTCGCCGTCACCAACAGCGCGATCAATGCGCTGGCCATGGGGCTCGCCACCGCGGCGGTGCTGATGTGCTCGTCGGTGCTGATCTCGCTGCTCGGCCGCTTCATCCCGAGCCAGGTCCGCATCTCGACCTACGTCATCGTCATCGCGACGTTCGTCACCGTCGTCGACTTCACGTTGCAGGCGCTGACGCCGGGCGTGCACAAGGAGCTCGGCGCGTTCCTGGCGCTGATCGTCGTCAACTGCCTGATCCTCGGCCGTCAGGAGGCGTTCGCATCGAAGAACCCGCCGCTGTTGGCGCTGCTCGACGCCGCCGGCATGGGCATCGGCTTCGCCATCGCGCTGTTGTGCCTCGGCTCGGCGCGCGAGATCCTCGGCAACGGCAGCCTGTTCGGCTTCTCGCTGTTCGGTCCGTCGTTCGAACCCTGGGTCATCATGATCCTGCCACCCGGCGGCTTCCTGATGCTCGGCCTGCTGCTCCTGCTGTTCAGCTACCGTCTGCAGCGTCAGCAACGCCGCGCGGCGCCGGCCGGCGACGGCGACGGCGACGCGACGCCCGGAGGGTCAGCGTGAGCAACCTGCTCTGGATCTTCATCGGCGCCCTGGTCGTCAACAACTTCACGCTGTCGTACTTCCTCGGCCTGTGCCCGTTCTTCGGCGTCTCGGGCAAGCTGCAGACCGCCTTCCGACTCGGCCTGGCGACGACGTTCGTCATGCTGATCACGGCGATCGCGACCTGGACGCTCAACACGTTCGTGCTCGTCAACTTCCCCTACCTGCGCCTGCTGAGCTTCATCGTCGTCATCGCCAGCGCGGTGCAGTTCGTCGAGATGGTCATCAAGAAGACGAGCCCGGCCCTGTTCCAGGCGCTCGGCATCTTCCTGCCGCTGATCACCACCAACTGCGCGATCCTCGGTCTCGCCTTGTTCCAGACCAGCCGCGGCTACGGCTTCTGGGAGGGCATCGTGTTCGCCCTCGGCGGCGGCGGCGGCTTCACGCTGGCGCTGGTCTTGATGGCGAGCCTGCGCGAGGAGTCCCGTCTCTCCGACGTGCCGTCGCTGGTGCGCGGCACCGCCTACAGCCTGCTGCTGGCCGGCATCCTGGCGATGGCGTTCATGGGCTTCGCCGGCCTGCTCAGCGCCTGAGGCCATGATGCTGAACCACCTGCTCGCGATCGCCGGCTTCGCCCTGCTCTGCGGCGGCTGGGTGCTGCTGCAGCGGTGGATCACGCGAGCGGAGCCCGGCATCAAGGGACCGGAGAGCGGCTGCGGTTCGTGCTCGTGTGGTGGCGGTCGCTGCGAGCGCCAAGGCGGTTCGTCAGCCGCCACGCCACCAGGGTAGTCGAGAGCGCGCGGCATCGGTGCCGATCCCGACGGCAAGGGCAACCTGGCCCGCCGGCGATTCTCCGTCAGGGTTCCCGAGAACCCGCGCGGTTATACGCATGAACGTGATACTTTGCGTATAACCATGATCCAGCGCCTACCCGAAGACGCGCAGACGCTCCACTCGGAGATGCTGGCCTTGCTGCTCGCGCGGGAGGGCGAGCGAAACTGGAGCCACCTGTCCGGAACGTTCGCGAGCAAGCAAATCAAAGGCGCGGAGTACGTCTACTTCCAGTACTCCGACCCGGGCGGGGCCAGGCGCCAGTTCTCGGTGGGGCGCCGCAGTGAGGCGATCGCTGCCATCATCGCCGGGTACGCGCGAGGTCGCGCCGAGCAGGGCGCGGATCTCGAGCAGATCTCCCGCCTGGCGGGATTGCTGCGGGCAGCGGGGGTCGCGATGGTGCCGCACGCTCCCGCACGCGTGATCCGAGGTCTAACCGATGCTGGCCTGTTCTCGGTGGGTGGGGTGCTGGTCGGTTCCTACGCGTTCCAGGTCTTGGGCGACGCACTCGGAGTCGAGTGGCCCGGGGCTGCGTGGCGCACGCAGGACATCGACATCGCCACGCAGTTGCTGGTCGCAGTGCCCGCGGTCGAGGCTGACGTCCCGAAGGCGCTCGAGTCGCTGCAGATGGGCTTCGTGCCGGTGCCGCAACTCGATGCAAAGCAACCTTCGACGTCGTTCCGCGTGCGCGGCAAGCCGTTGCGGGTGGACCTCATCACTCCCGGTGGAGAACGGGACCTCGAGCCCGTGTTCATCCCGCGATTCCGGGCGGCCGCGGCACCGATCAAGTTCCTGTCGCTCGTGATGCGCGAGTCTCAGCCGGCTGCGGTCGTGGATGGCACGACTGCGTCGTTGGTGGTCGTCCCGGCGCCGGCGCGATTCGCATTGCACAAACTGCTCGTCAGTCAGACCCGATCGGTCATCCAGCAGACGAAGGGTGGCAAGGACCTGCACCAGGCGGCGCTCCTGCTGGAGGTGTTGGCCGAGGATCGGCCGGATGATCTGTCGACGGCGGCCGGGTCGTTCGCCGAGTCCGGCCCCACCGTGACGCGCAAGGTGTTGCGGGGACTCGAGGCTGCGGCCAGGCGTTGGCCGGACGCCGGGCCAGGAGCTGACATCGTTCGATCCGTTCTCTCGCAGTGACGCATCGTCCGCTGCATGCCTGCCCCCTACTTCTTGGTGTGCGGTGGCCTGCGCCGCGCCCGGGTCGCATCGAACACTTCCGGGAACAACACCTCCGGCCCACCGCGCGCGAGGCTTCGCAGCGGCACGACCTCGACGTTCTCGACGATCCGCGCGCGGCACGTCCCGGGATAGACCACTGCCAGCGCATCGAGCTTCAGGTCGGCCGGCGCGACCCTGCATCGACCTGGTCACGACCGGGGCATCGGCGCGTTTGAACTCGATGCCGAGCCGCCTGCCGTTCTTGAACACGCAAAAACGAGCAACTCCGCGCCTCCTGCCGCAGCTCGTTCACCCGACTCACGGCACGAGATCGAACTCAGCCAGCCCGCCGCCCCAGTAGCCGTTGCCGTCGAGCCCGAGCACGGCCATCGAGAAGCGCGTGCCGAGCAGCGCGGCCGGGATCGGCACACCGGTGAGGTCGAGCGTCGCGAGCGCGTGCCCCTGGTTGTCGAGGACGCCCTTGAAGCCGGTGAAGAACGGCCCCGGCGCGGCGCCGACGACGGCGTAGGTCCAGAAGTCGAGGTTGAGCGGGACGGTCACCGAGCCGAAGCTCGTGCCCGGCGCGAACCCGCTGCCCGACATCAGCACCATGTAGAAGCTGCCGGCGCGCTGGGTCCCGCCGGCGATGGGCCACGACAGGATCGGCGACTGCGATGGCGTCTGCGTGTGCAGGAAGCGGAAGCGCGGCGCGATGGCCCCGCGCAGCTTGGCGCGCATCGGCAGCTCGAGGCGGGCCGGGGTTGCCGGCGACAGGTGCACCGACGTCGTCGACGGGTCGAAGCACGGCACCCAGCGGATGAGCCAGTGCTGCGGGTACTTGTAGATCGACAGATTGGTCAGTTCGAGCTCGAGGTGGTTGCCGGCGGGCACGACCATGGCGATGTCCTCGAGCTCGATGTCGAGCGTGTGCGGTCCGGGCTGGCCGCCGCGTACGCCGTGGGTGCCGGCGGTGAGCATGCGACGGATGCCGTTGATGCCGGGCTCGACCGACCACAGCCGCGCCGTCAGGTAGAAGTCGCCGGCCGTGCAGTCGACGACCGCGCGGAAGCGCGGGCGGCCGATCAGCTCGAGGTCCTCGGCGAGCGGTGCCCCCGGGAAGGTCTCGACGTCGGGCACGAACCTGCCCTCGACGGTCACCGGGTTGCGGTTGTCCATCAGGTACTGCGTCATGCCGTAGCCGTTCAGCGGCTGGTTGGCGACCACGGCGCTGGGCTCGACGGCGTTGGGCGGCGACCCCGCGAGCCCGCGGCTGCTGCCGTTGTCTCGCAGGTAGAGCGTCTGCGTCGTCGTGTTCGGCGGCGGCCAGTTCTGCAACATCGCGTGCGGCCACGGCACCGTCGGCGTCAGCAGCTGCCCCGGTTCGACCGGCGGGTAGGAGACGTCGAAACGCGGCTCGTTCTGCACGCCGTTCGCCATGCCCTTCAGGTAGTGGTCGAACCAGCGGCGGATCCTCTCGTTGCCGGCGAGTTCGTCCCAGTCGTTGGCCGGCGAACTGTGGCCGTTCGTCGTGTAGCTGCACTGCCACGGCACCGTGGGGCAGGCTGGAGAGGGCATCGAAGCTGACGTTGGCGATGTGCTTGTAGTCGGTGACGGCGAACGCGAACAACAGCGGCACGGTGTTGGCGCGCACCATGGCGAAGTAGTCGGCCGATGGGATCTGGTAGTGCAGGCTCGAGAACAACGCGTAGTCCTCGGCCGCGAGCGCCGCGAACAGCGGCGTCGGCGTCGACGTCGCGACGAACTGCTCCCAGAAGACGTCGGCGGTCTCGGCGTTCATCAGGGTGTCGTCGACGACCTCGTCGGCGATCAGGTCGAGCGGCGCGATGCGCGGCGCGATCGCGCCGATCACCGGCATGGTCGTGTACGGACCCAGCGGGGTCGGCAGCGGCAGCCCGGACAGGCCGGCCGCGCGCAGCGCGGTGCGGCCGCCGAGCGATTCGCCCGAGACCGCGAGCCGCGTCGTGTCGGCGAGCACGTTCGCCGGCAGCCACTGGTTGATGCGGTCGAGCACCTCGGCGATGTCGCGCATGCGCGCGGCGTCCGATGTGTCGTAGTTCGGCAGGGCCACGTTGAGCGTCGGCGTCGCACCCTCGCCGCGGATGTCGAACGACGTGCAGACGTAGCCGCGCTGCGCGAGGTAGATGCCACGGGTGATGAGGGCGGACAGGTTGTGGTTGGCCTGGCCGCCATGGAACAGCTCGACCACGGGCCACCCGGTCGCCGGCGGCGTGGCGGTCGGGAACCACACCTTCATCTCGGTGCGGGCACCGTCGACCAGGGTGATCGGTTGGTGGGCGGCAGTGGTGGCGAACTCGAGCACGCCCCAGGGGAATCCGCCTGGCGGCGGGACCGGATCCTGGGCCAGGGCCGAGAAGCAGGGCAAGGTCAGGGAGAAGACGACAGCGAATCGGCGAGGCATGACACCGTCCCCAACGAGAATCGTCGCCGCCGTCCGTCAACGATCTGCCCGGGTTTCTCACTGCCGGAATCGCCCCCCCATCCCCCCCTCGGTGCACTCCCTCTTGAACCAAGCAAGAGGTACCGCCAGATGCACCATCCCCGAGGCACCCGCCCCTTCTCCCAGCGGCCAGCGGTCTACCCGTTCGGCGACCGCAGCCGCAAGGACTACTTCCTGCAGCTGGTCCGCGACTTCCTCGGCGCCTCGGGCCAGCGGGTGACGATCCGCGACGGCACGGCGACCGTCGACGGCAGCCCGTTCGTGCACGGCCTGCAGCACCTCGCCCAGACCTGCCACCTGTCACCGATGGCCGAGTGGCCGACGATCGTCGCCGATCATCTCGCGCGGTCCGACACCGCCAAGGTCAGGGCAGCGGTCACCGGCCTGTTCGAGAACGGCTACGCGCAGAGCGCCGACAGCCTGTCGATCCGCATCTACCCGCACGACTTCGTCGACGACGAGACCTGGCCGCACTTCGTCAACCGCCGCGATCTGCCGCAGACGCGGACGACCGTGGTGCTGGACATCGGCGCCTCGGTGATGCCGGTGCCGACGCCGATCGCCGAACAGTGGGGCGTGCCGCGCGGCGAGCTGTTCGACCGCGGCCTGCAGAACCTCGCGCGCAACTGCAAGACGCCCTGGCAGACCCTCTACCTGCCGGTCGACAGCGGCATCGCCATCGACGTCCTCAGCGACGACTTCTTCGCCGCCGCCCATGTGCTGCGGCCGGATTCGAACCTGCCGCGCCTCGGCCACCACGGCAACCTCATCGGCATCCCGGCGCGCAACGTGCTGCTGAGCTGGCCGATCGACACGGCGCCGACTCCGCTGCTGCTCGAGGCATTGCTGGCGATGACCTGTGGCAAACATCGTGACGGGCCCGGCTCGATCACGCCACATCTGTTCTGGCGCACCAGGAGCGGCGACTTCTTACTGCAACAGGGAACGAATGCCGACGGCCACTCCAGGCTCGCGCCATCGCCCGAGTTCGTCGACCTGTTGGCGCGACTGCACCGCCGTCGCCCCCGCACGAGCTGAAGGTGAGGGGAACACGGTCGCAAGACGGCCATCGGAATCCCGTCTGACCGGACGGACCCGACCGCCCCCCTTCCAAGCCTTGACACGGCGACCTAGCATGTCGCCGAGAATCTTCTCACCGGAGAGTGAGCCGTATGCGCCAAGCCCCTACCTGCCTGTTGATCGTCGCGTCCGCTGTCTTCGTCGCATCGGCTCCGGCCCAGGAGCTGAAAGGCCGCGTCTGGACGCACGACAAGCTCGGCGTCAAGCTGACCATCCCGGACGGCTATTCGACCGTTCCGCTGCAGGTCGACGAGCAGTGGATCGCCGCCAAGTTCCTCAGCGACAAGACCTACCTGTCGAAGGACCGCGATTGGAACCAGGAGCACCGGCCGCTGATGCGGGTCATCGTCTTCACCGAGAAGGCGAAGAAGGCCAGCGCCGGCGAGGTCCACGAGGAGGAGGACGGCTCGACGTTCATCGGCATCGGCGCGGTCCCCTATCAGGGCTATCGCGACTACGTCAAGCGTCACCGCCGCGGCTTCTTCTTCAGCAAGGAGAAGGAGGACAAGGTCGGCACCGAGTCGTGCCTGATGTGCGAGGTCGACGTCCACAAGAGCGACCCGAAGCTCCACCTCTACACCGTCGTGTGCCGGCGCCCGACCTTCGAGATCGCCGTCGAGTTCGAGGTCCTCGAGGACCGGCGTGATCAGCTCGAGAAGTACTGCCTGCGCGCGCTCGAGAGCATCCGCTTCTCCGAGCCTGCCCTCGAGAGCGGCGCCGCCGAGACCGGCGGCCGCCGGACCTCGACCCGGGTCTGGACCGCCTTCCGCAGCCAATGGCGCAAGCGCCCGCACGAAGAACGGGTCGACATCCGCCGCACGATGGAGCGCGATCACCATGCCGCGGTCAAGGGCCGGACGCCCGAGGATTGGAGCGTCGAGGAATCGAAGCACTTCCTCGTCGTCTCGCACGCCGACCCGAAGTTCACCAAGCAGATGGTCGAGGGCGCCGAGCTGTTCTACGCCTGGTGCGAGAAGGAGTTCAGCACCCTCGGCGACGACTACGTGCGTCGCTCGGTGCTGCGGCTGTGCAAGGACCGCGACGAGTACTACGCCTTCCACTTCGACTCCTCGAACTCGACCGGCTGGTCGCTGTTCGGCAGCGAGCACGAGATCGGCACCTACTACGACACCTACAACGGCACCAGCGGTCGCGATGTCTCACGACTGTTCGGCGGCATCCTGACGCATTACCTGCAGGAGCTCGACCCACACATCGTCAGCTACACACCGTATTGGCTGACCTGGGCGCTCGATGACTACGTCGAGGAATGCTACGTCAAGGGCCGCAAGCTCGACTTCCGGGTCGAGGACTGGGCCCGCGACGAGGCCCGCGACATGGCCCGCGAGGACAAGCTGCCGAAGCTGCACGACATCCTCGCGATGAGCGAGAGCGACTTCTCGAAGCTGCGCAAGGATGACAGCCGGGCGAAATACGCGGCGTCACAGGCGCTGCGCTTCGTGCTCGGCCCGGGCTCGCGGGAGAAGGTGTTCAAGGACTTCCTGCTGCGCTACTTCAAGGCCGCCATCGCCGTCGCCGAGAAGCACGACGCGGACTGGAAGTCGGCGGATCACACCCCGGCCGAGACCGAGGAGGAGGAGGAGCGCCAGGCCAAGGAATACGCCAAGCGCACCAAGGAGCGCGCCAAGCAGGTTCAGGCCGAGATCAACGAGATGGTGCTCGGCCAGATCACCGACAAGCAATGGGAGAAGTTCGACAAGAACTTCGCCGACTTCGTCAAGAAGGGGAAGTGACGTGAGCGCCACCACCACCGCCCAGGTGATCGGCCTGTTGACCGTCATCGCCGCGCCGCTCGCGGCCCAGGACAGCATCCAGCTGACCGACGGCCGCTTCGTCGTCGACAAGCGCATCGAGCGTCACCAGAGCGGCGCCGTGATCCACTTCGAGAACGGCGACGTCATCGTGCCGCGCTCGCTGATCAAGGAATGCAGCGCGTTCGACATCGAGGCCAAGGACAGCGGCTGGTCGCCCGAGGATCAGGCCAGGATCGCCAATGGCGAGGTCTTCTTCGAAGGCAAGTGGATCCCGCAGAAGAAGCGCGACGCCATCATGGCCGAGCGTCGCGAGGCCCGCACCAAGAAGATCGAAGAGGCCCAGTCACATCGGCTGTGGGTCAACCGCTACAAGCTCAACACCAAGAACTTCGCCTTCGAGTACACGATCGACCCCGAGGTCATGCAGCGCTATGCCGACATGCTCGAGGTCTACTACTCGACCTTCACCAAGGAATGGGGGATCCACAAGCCGCGCGGCATGGGGCGACTCAAGGTCTGCTTCTACCACGACGAGGACTACTTCCATCAGGTCGCGGCGGCTCCCGACGGCGTGATCGGCTACTTCCGCTTCGTCGAGCCGATCGAGCTGAACTTCTACTACGAGCGCCTCGACGAGGCCCTGACCCAGGACGTCCTGTTCCACGAGGCCAACCACTACCTGACCCACCTGATCGACCCGAAGTTCCACTACCCGAGCTGGATCAACGAGTCGCTGGCCGAGTACTACGGCGCCAGCGAGTGGGACGACGAGCAGAAGAAGATGATCGTCGGCAACCTGCAGGAAGGCCGGTTGGCGGTCATCCAGGACGCGATCCGGGTCGACGAATGGCAGGGTCTCGAGGATCTGATCCGTCTCGAGCAGGGTCAGTTCAACGCCATCCACTACGCCTGGGGCTGGAGCTTCGTCCACTACATGATGTCGGACCAGAAGACGGCCAAGGCGTTCAAGAAGTTCTACCTCGCGCTCGGCCGCGACAAGAAGGTCAAGCGGGTGCCGCACTTCTACGACATCAAGAAGGTCGAGCCCGACGAGCAGATCGCGTTGTTCACCCGGATCATGGGGGTCAAGGACCTCGCCGAATTCGAGCGCGGCTGGAAGGCCTACGTCGGCAACATGCATGCGGCGAGCGGACCCGGCTACCGCAACGCCGGCGACATCGCGCTGGCCCGCGGCATGCCGATCAAGGCGCAGCGGTTCTATCGCACCGCACTCGACATGGGCGACGACAACTGCATGACCCACTTCGGTTACGGCCGTGCGCTCTATCGCAAGAGCAAGTACGCCGAGGCCGTCGAGCAGTTCGAGGCGGCCGTGGCCCTCGATCCGCTGCAGGGTCGGTTCTGGATGTATCTGGCCGATGCCAAGGAGCACACCAAGGCGGCCAAGGACGAGGTCGAGCGGCTGCGCAAGCTCGCGCTCGAGATCGACCCCGACGATTACGACCTGATGCTCCGCCTGATCGCCCGCGGCAAAGAGCAGATCAGCAAGTAGTCGCGAGTAGACGATCCGCGCGACCCGCTGGTAGATTCCGCGGGTGCCGCGCCGTCGCAAACGGAGGATCGTGTTCCTCCTCATCGCC
>JAGQRA010000412.1 GCA_020425885.1 Planctomycetota bacterium
CACCCCGAAACTGCCGGGAATCGGCTCGAATCGCCGCTTTCGTGGCCCCTGGCGTGATGCGCTGGAGCACGGTGGAGCTTCCCGTGACCGCCGTTTCCCCTATGCTGAACAGGATCTAGTTAGCCGGCAGAGTAGAACGGTCGACACACTTGATCCAGCCGCGACTCCTGGTCCGAACCGATGAACATGATGTCCAGGAAGCACTCGCGTCCGAACGTCGCCCAAAAGACCTTGCCGATCTCGTCCACTACGATCAGATCCTCCGGGCCAGAGACTGCAAGCGCGACGGAGTCCTCGCCCTCCGCCTGGTAGCGTACGCGACAGAGGTAGGCTCGTACGACAGTGGGCTGTCGCGAAAGCACGTCACTGATCTTGCTCTTGAGCACCTGCTCAGGCGGCCCATCCTGCTCGCCCAGAAACTCTAGAGATGGCTGCTCGAGTTGCTCCGGAGGTCTACGTCGTTTCGAAAAAGGCCACATCGCGGAAGGTCCGGCTAACTTACCTTCGTCAGGGCTCGTCACCCAGTGTGACGCAGCTCTCCAGACCTGTGCATCGTACAACGCGGTCGGCTGCGTCAAGCCCTTGGTCGAACACGTCTCGCACCGCCCCCGCCGCATCGCTGACCAGAACCACTGATCCGGACCGTTTCCGAGCAGCACCGTCGGGTAGCGTGACCCGTTCAATTCCGCGGTTGTCGAGCAACCGCTCCCCATCACAACCGGTTCATCGGCCTCCGCACGCCGGCACGGCCGGCACCCGGCTACTCGGTCTCGTTCGCGGCCTGCCAACTCTCGATCCCGAACTATCCAACGATCCAACGATCCAACCCCCCATCGTTCTCGGGGCGGTCCGTGTTCATGCGGGACCCGACCTTCTCGCCCTCGGCGGTTGCACGGCGCCGGTGCCATTCACCTCGACGACACCCTCAAGTCGACCGTCAGGCGCAGGGGGGCTCGAGACCGGACGTCCCGCTCGCGAACGCGCGACAGGCCGCGCCTGGTTCGGCGAGCCCGGCCGATCGCGATCGCCGCGGGCGCCGGTCGGGCCGCGCTGGCCGCGTCGCGGATCGGGCATTACGCGCCGGCGCCGGGGATGAGACGCACAGGGGACCAGCTGCGACGTATCGGATTCCCCGTCATCGTCGTATCATCCCGCTCCCCTTTTCATCGCAGGAGTCCAGCAAATGTCGAGACCAACTCTCGCCGCGCTGTTCCTGCTGTCGTGCCCAGCGGTTGCGTTTGCCCAAGTCGGCGACGCCACGGCGCCGGCCGAACAGCAGGATCCGCAGACGGTATACAACAACCTCGTGAAAGCCTTCCAGCAGGCGATCACCGAGTGGCGCACGGAGGCCATCGCCGCCGTCAATGCCGCCCGCAAGGAAGGCAAGCCGATGCCGGCGATCGCCCAGAATCCGCCGACCAAGAAGTACATCGAGCAGGCCCAGGCCCGTGCGCTCGACTACGCCGGTGAGGACGACGCGATCCGCTTCCACGGCTTCGTGCTGAAGAGCGCCAACAACGAGCACGACGCGGTCAAGAAGTCGCTGCTGACGCTGACCATGGATCACGCCGAGAGCGAGGCGATCGGCGAGGTGATGCCGTTCGTCATGGCCGGCTTGCATCACGGCGCCAAGAGCGAGGTCATGGACCTGTTCGCCGAGGTCATCGAGTCGAACCCGTCGAAGGACTGCAAGGCCAAGGCGCTGATCGCCCGCGGCAGCATGCTGCTGCAGGCGGCCGAGAACGCCGAGGAGCGGGCCGCGGCGCAGAAGGACCTCGAGAGCGTCGCCGGTGTGACCGAGGACGCCGATCTGCGCGCCGAGGCCGAGGACGCGCTGTTCGAGGTCCGTCATCTGCAGGTCGGATGCGAGGCTCCCGACATCGCCGGCAAGGACGTCGACGGCGTCGAGTTCAAGCTCAGCGACTACCGCGGCAAGGCCGTCCTGCTCGACTTCTGGGGGTTCTGGTGAGGCCCTTGCCGGGCCATGATCCCGCACGAGCGGTCGCTCGTGGAGAAGTGGAAGGACCGTCCGTTCGTCCTGCTCGGTGTCAACAGTGACGGCACCAACCAGCCCGACGGGCTGAAGAAGTACAAGAAGCAGGCCGAGGAGATGGGCGTCACCTGGCGCAGCTTCCAGAACGAGAGCACCGATCCTCAGATCAGTGACGTCTGGAAGGTGCAGGGCTGGCCGACGCTCTACTACATCGACCACAATGGCATCATCAAGCACAAGAACGTGCGTGGTGCCGAGGAGATGGAGAAGGCCCTCGAAGAGATGATCGCGGCCGCCGAGAAGGCGCAGAAGTAGGGTCTTCGGGTCGGACCGAGATCAGGTCCGAGTGGCGAGAATCCGATACGCCGCGGTCCGGCAGACGTGACCGCGGCGACCTCGCCAGCGTCGAGCCTCGAGCGACAGCCTGGCGCGACTGCCCTGCCTACATCACTACCAGTTACCTTGCGCATCGGAATCGTCAGCTACTTCGCGCCGCCACAGCCGGCGGTCGCGGCGCATCGGGTGCTGCGGCTGACGCGAGCCTTGCTCGCCGCCGGTCACGAGGTGCACTGGGTGACGGTCGACGGTGCCAAGCTCGTCGCCCGCGACGACACCCTGACGGCCCTGATCCCGGATGCCGTCGTCCAGCACGGCCTCGGCGGTCCGACGTTGTGGTCGTTGCCGGCGTCGCGCACCTTCTTCGAGAAGGTCAAACGCACGCTCGCCTACAAGCTGTCGAACTGGCTGCCGATCCCCGACCGCCATGTCGAATGGGTGCTGCGGCTGCGGCGCCGGCTGCCGGCGTTGGCCGTCCGCGAGCGCTTCGACGTCGTGCTGATGACCTGTGGTCCGCACGGCCAGATCCTGGCCCTGCCGCGGCTGCGGCGCGCCGCGCCCGGACTGATGATCCTGGTCGACTACCGCGACCTGCTGAGCGGCAATGCGTGGACCGGTTCGGACGACGCCAGGGTCCGCGACCGCCTGCTCGAGCGCGAACGCCGCCTGCTGCGGCACGCCGACGCGCTGTTCGTCAATTCCGAACAGGCGCTGGCGGTCTTCGCCGCGGCGATGGGCGAGCTGCCGTGCCCGGTCGAGGTGATGCGCAACGCCGCCGACTTCGGCCTCGCCGAGGAGGTCGCCGCCCGCTGGCCGCTGCCGCCGATCGGCGACGGCATCCATCTCGGGTTCTTCGGCTCGATCTTCCCGCGGCGCCGCATGCTGCCGGTGCTCGAGGCGATGGCGCGGTTGCCCGATGCCGTGCTGCAGCGGACGACCCTGCATGCCTACTGCGGCGCCGATACCTCGCGCCGCCTGCTCGACGAGGATCTCGCCCGCGTCCGCGCCGAGGTCCGACCGCGCGTCGTGGTGCACGACTACCTGGCGTTCGCCGAGGCGCTGCGGGCGATGGCCGCGATGACCGCGCTCGTGCTCGTCAACGGCCCGGAGCCCGAGGACAACATCTTCATCCCGGGCAAGCTCTACGACTACCTGATGGCGCAGCGCCCGGTGCTGTTCATCGGCAACCACGGCGATGCCTGGCGCTTCGTCGCCGACACCTCGGGCCCCGATCGGTGCTTCCTGCATGCCGACACGACTGCTCTGGCGGCCGCCATCGCGGCACTCGAAGCGCGACCCGAGGATCTCGCCGTGGCGAGCGAACACGATGCGGCGACCGCGTTCGGGCCGTTGCTGACGCGGCTCGATGCGGCCGCGACCAGGGCATAGCTTCGGTCAGCGCCCGCGATCGCGGGCCCACTGCTCCAACGCGTCGACGATGCGATCGGCGGTGTTGCCGTCCCAGAGCTCGGGCACGCGGTAGTCGTCGACCTTGCGCTGCAGCGCCGCCCGCGCCAGCGCCACGATGCGCGCCGGATCGGTGCCGGCCAGCACGTTGCTGCCTTCGGTGATCGTGATCGGGCGCTCGGTGTTCTCGCGGATCGTGATGCACGGGATGCGATGCCAGGTCGTCTCCTCCTGCAGCCCGCCCGAATCGGTGAGCACGAGCCGACATTCCTTCACGAGCTCGGTGAAGTCGAGGTAGCCGAGCGGATCGCACAGCCGCAGCCGCGACGCGTCGGGCACG
>JAGQRA010000413.1 GCA_020425885.1 Planctomycetota bacterium
CCGCTCAAGATGCTGCCGTTCGACAACAAGACCGAGCTGCAGGTGCTGGTCGATCTCGACGAGGGCGCGACGCTCGAACGCACCGCCGCCATCGTGCAGGACCTGGCGGAGCGGGTCCGGCGCCTGCCCGAGGTCACCGAGGTGACGAGCTACGCCGGCTGCGCCTCGCCGATGGACTTCAACGGCATGGTGCGCAAGTACTACCTGCGCCAGGCGCCCGAGCTCGGTGAGCTGCGCATAGGCCTGCTGCCGAAGACCGAGCGCCGACATCAGAGCCACCAGCTGGCGTTGCGCGTGCGCGAGCTGCTGCTGCCGGCGGCGACCGCGGCCGGCGCCGAGCTCGCCGTCGTCGAACTGCCACCGGGGCCGCCCGTGCTCGCCACCCTGGTCGCCGAGGTGCGCGGCCCGGTCGACGCCTCGCCGCAGGAACTCGATCAGGCCACCGCGTCGTTGGTGCGGCGACTGCGGCAGGAGCCGGGCGTCGTCGACGTCCAATCCAGCGTCGAGGCCCGGCCGGCGGAGCTGCGCTTCAATCTCGATCACGAGAAGGCTGCCCTGCACGGCGTCGACGCGGCGACGACGGCGCAGGCGCTCCGCACCGCGGTCGGCGGCACGATCGCGACGTTCCTGCACGAGCCGCGAGAGCTGCAGCCGCCGCCCGTCCAGGTCCGGCTCGCGCCGTGGCAGCGCGCCGATGCCGGCGCGCTCGGCGCGCTCCGGGTGCAGGGCCGTGACGGCACCCTGGTCGCCCTGGCCGAGCTCGGGGAGTTCGAGACCGTGGCGCGCGAGGGCACGATCCATCGCAAGAACCTCGAGCGCGTCGCCTACGTGATAGCGGAGGCGGTGGGCCGACCGCCGGCCGAGATCGTGCTCGACGTCCAGGCCGATCAGCACCGCGCCGGCGACGTCGTTGCCGCCGCCCCGCGTCCGCTGTCGAGCCGCACGCTGATCGACAACGGCGGCGGCCAGCCGTGGAGCGTGGCGGACGGCTATCGCGTCGACTGGCGCGGCGAGGGCGAGTGGAAGATCACGCTCGACGCGTTCCGCGACCTCGGGCTCGCCTTCTTCGCCGCCTGCCTCGGCATCTACATCCTGCTCGTGCACGAGACCAAGAGCTACACCATGCCGCTCGTGCTGATGATGTCGATCCCGTTCACGATCCTCGGCATCCTGCCGGGCTTCTGGATCCTCAACCTGCTGCTCGATCAGCCCGTGGCCGGCGTCGGCAACCCGGTGTTCTTCACCGCCACCGGCATGATCGGCATGATCGCGCTGGCCGGCATCGCGGTGCGCAATTCGATCATCCTGATCGACTTCGTGCAGGGCGCCGAACGCCGCGGCGCCACGCTCGAACAGGCGATCCTGCAGAGCGGTGCCATGCGCCTGCGCCCGATCGTGCTGACCGCGGGTGCCGCCATCCTGGCCTCGATCCCGATCACGCTCGACCCGATCTTCAGCGGGCTGGCCTGGGCGCTGATCTTCGGTCTCGTGGTGTCGAGCACGTTCTCGCTCGTGCTCGTGCCCGTCATCTACTACCTGCTGCGCCGGCGCGCGACGCGGTGAGCGGCAAGGTCAGTGGCTGAGGGCCGACGCCGGAACCGGCTGGCGCGGCACGTCGGGCCCTTGCCATTGCAAGCCGAGGGCGGCGTCGCCGGCGGCGTTGAAGTAATCGATGCGGATCGGATGCGCGCCGGCCGCGAGCCCGAGTCGGCAGCTCTTCTCGACCTGGCCGTGCAGGCCGTCGTTGTCGATCCGCAGCTCGCCGTGCAGGTACAGCCGCGAGCCGTCGTCGCTGCGGATCGTGAGCTCGTAGATGCCGTCGGTCGGGACCTCGAGGCAGCCGGTGTAGCTGAAGGCGTAGTGCTCGTCGCGTCGCCGCGGCGCGAGTCCCGGGACCGCGACGGTGCCCTCGGCCTCGAGCTTCGCCTGCGGCAGTTGATCGAGCGTCTGCCAACCACCCTCGTAGTAGCGATAGTGCAGGCCGGCGACACGGGGTGTCGGGGATGCGGCGACCGTCGCGATCAGGTTGTCCGCCGTCCAGGCCTCGAACTCCCGCGTCGTCGGCAGCGGGCTCGGCACGCCATCGAGTTCGGCGACCGCGCGCAGCGTGCAGGAACGATCGAGCGTGATCGGTTCGCGATAGATCGGCGAGTCCGGTCCAGGCTCGCTGCCGTCCAGCGTGTAGCGCACGATCGCGTCGGCTCGCCCGGTGCGCAGCTCGACGCGCGCGCTGCGGAGGAACGCGGTGGCCGCGCCGTGGACCTCGACGCGGGGCGGCTCGGCATGCAGCCCGAGTTCGACGATCGCCGGGCAGGCGGCGGCGTCGAGGATTCGCAGCCGCAACCGGTCGCTGTGCTGGAACTCGCCGCGCCACAGCCGGCGCGCGCCGATGCCGGTGCCGCGGGCGAACTCGCGGTAGCCGCCGTCCTGCCAGCGATCGAGGGCCCAGTCGTCGATCCGCAGGCCGAGCGGCAGGTGCTCGCGGATCGAGACGACGTTGAACCAGCGCGCCGCCGGCAGTCGGATCTCGAGCGCGGCCGTTGTGGTCGCGTCCTCGGTCGTCCAGTAGGTGTCGCCGTCGCCGTCGAGCACGTTGGCGGCGGCATAGGCGGCGGCGTTGCCACGGCTCTCGCTGGCGCTCACGGTCGCGCCGGCGGCGACGTCGGTGCCGAACGTCGCGTCGAGGATGCGACGGAATCCGCGCAGGCTCGCGATGTCGCGGTCGTGGATGCGGCCGCGTCGATCGGGCGGCAGGTTGAGCAGCAGCGATGAGCCGCGGCCGACCGAGGCGTAATAGAGGTCGACCAGCTGCTGCGGCGACTTCACCCGTTCGTCCTGATCCCGGTGGTAGAACCAGCCCGGCCTGATCGACACGTCGGCCTCGGCCGGCATCCAGAAGCGGCCATCGCGGTGACCGCCGGTGCCCTCGCGGTAGCGCGTCGTGCCGGGGCCGGCCATGCTCTCGCCGTCGTTCGCGGTCGGGGTGTAGGTCGCCCAGCACGGGTCGCCGGCGATGCCGCGTTCGTTGCCGACCCAACGGATGTCGGGCCCGGCGTCGGAGAAGATCATCGCCTCGGGCTGCAGCTCGCGTACGAGCGCGATGTTCTCGGCCCAGCCGTAGTAGCTGCCGCGGTCGATGATCCGATTCTCGCGTGCGCCGCCGTAGTAGCCGTCGCCGCCGTTGGCGCCGTCCCACCAGACCTCGAAGATCGGACCGTAGCCGGTCAGCAGCTCGCGCAGCTGGGCGCGGTAGTAGTCGACGTAGGCCGGGCGGCCGTAGTCGGCGTGGTTGCGGTCCCACGGCGAGAGGTAGACCCCGAAGCGCAGGCCGTGACGGCGGCAGGCATCGGAGACCTCGCGCACGACGTCGCCGCGGCCGTCGCGCCACGGCGAGGAAGCAACGTCGTGGGTGGTGAACGACGACGGCCACAGGCAGAAGCCATCATGGTGCTTGCAGGTCAGGATCAGCCCGCGCATGCCGGCGGCCGCGGCCTCGCCGGCGATCTGGTCGGCGTCGAAATCGGTCGGGGCGAAGATCTCCGGGCTCTCGTCGCCGTAGCCCCATTCCTTGTCGGTGAACGTGTTGGTCGTGAAGTGCAGGAAGCCGTAGAACTCGAGTTCGTGCCACGCCCGCTGGCGCGCAGTCGGCACGGCGCCGAACGGGCGCGGCGGGGGCGGCGTGGTGGGGGCCTCGGGTTCCTGGACTGATGTCAGGGCGGCGGCGAAGGCGAGGATGGTGGCGAGCATCGGTGCCCCGTTGTAACCGGCCCGGCCGCGCGGCGGTCGCCAATCGCCAGGGGGTACCCTGTCGGCGACGCCGGCAGGCGGTAGCATCCGGCGCGGCCGTGAAGATCCTCCTCGCACTCCAGGGCTTCCCTCCCGAACTGATGGGTGGGACCGAGAACAGTGCCCGCGAGACGGCCCACGCGCTCGTCCGCGCCGGCCACGAGGTCGTGATCGTCGCCGGCTCCGATCGCTGGCAGGACGGCTTCCGCCTGACGGAGCAGGAGGAGATCGAGAGCCGCACCGGCAGGGTGATCCGCGTCTTCCGCATTCATCGCGACGACCTCTATTTCTGCCACTGGCAGAAGTCGCTGTCGGTCGCCGTCGGCCGGACCTTCCAGGAAGTCCTGCGCCGCGAGCGTCCCGATCTCGTCCATGTCCATCACTGGCTGCGGCTCTCGCGCGACCTGGTCTGGCGGGCGGCGCAGGAGGGCATCCCGGCGATGGTGACGTTGCACGACATGTGGTCGACCTGTCTGGTCTGTTTCCGCATCCGGCCCGACACGCGCGACATCTGCACGACCCCGCTCGCCGCCAGCGCATGCACCGGCTGCGCGGCGCACCTGGTGCCGCGGACGCCGTGGCGGAGCGCGGCCGAGGTCTCTGCCGAGGCCGATCGGTTTCGCCAGGATCTGATCCGCGAGGTGCGGCTGGCCCGCGCCGTGGTCGCGCTTTCGCACGCCCATGTCCGGCAGGTCGAGGCCGTGACCGCGCCGCGCGGTGTCCCGGTGCGGCCGTTGCTGCTCGGCTGCGATCTCGATCTGCCGCGCAAGCCGCCGCTGGCGCCGCCGGCCGAGCTCGGCGTGCTACGGCTCGGCTGTTGGGCGACGCTGCATCCGCTCAAGGGGCAGGACACGCTGATCGAAGCGGTGCGGCTGGCGGCCGGCGGTCCGTTGCCGATCGAACTGCACCTCGCCGGCAATCAGTCCGACGCCGCGTTCATCGCCAGCCTGCGCACGGCGGCGGCGGCGGCCGATCTCGCCGTCTTCGTGCACGGTTCCTATCCCGCCGGCGGTCTGCCGTTCCACCCGGTCACCGACGTGCACCTGATGATCGCGGGCACGCGCGCGCTCGAGACCTGGGGCGTGGTGATCGACGAGGCCGTGGCGCTCGGCCTGCCGATGATCCTGCCGGAGAGCGGCGCCTACCCCGAGCACATCGGCGGTCGCGGCCGTGGGGCGTTGTTCTACGAACGCTCGAACGCCGAGTCGTTGGCCGCGGTGTTGCGGCGCTTGCAGCGCGAGCCCGGGCTGGTCGCGGCGCTGCGCGCCGAGCTGCCGACGCTGCGCGAGATCCTGCCGACGGTCGAGGCCCACGTCGGGCAGCTCGAGCGCATCTACCGCGACGTGTGCGCGCAGGGGGCTCCTGCCGTCGAACCGATCGACCGCGATCGCGAGGAGGCGGACGAGGCGGCGCAGCGGGCCTGGGACCGGGCGCTCGAGTCGTGTTCGCCGGAGCAGCTGGGGTTCTGAGTGTCCCTACGGTGCCAGGACCAAAACCCACATGTGCGTTTTGGTCCTGGCACCGAGACAACCCGGCCGCGGTGAAGCGGCGCAAGCGCGCGGCCGCAGGTGGGATCGCCGACCATGCCAGCCCCGCTTCCCCGGCAGGTTGCTGATCCCGTTCTCGAGCCGCGCTACGGTGCGCCCCATGCTGCCCCTGTTCCGTTCGATCTCCCTGCTCACCGGGTTGCTGATCGCGGCCGCCGCGGTGGCGCAGGAGGACCCGTCCGCGCCACCGGTCCTGCGTGCGCCCGAGTCCATCACGCGGACCCCGCTCGCCGAGCTGCGTGAGGCCTACGGCGGCGAGCCCGGCGTCGTCGAACGTGACGGCTGGTTCTGCTGGCACGATCAGGCCGGTGACGGCTACGAGCTGTTCGGTCGCAGCGAGAATAACGATGCGTTGCTGCATACGCGGTTCGGCACCGTGCAGCTCGACTACTTCCTGGTCTGCGGCGGCGAGGTCGAGAAGCTGGAGCAACTGCTGCTGCCGCTCGGGGCGGAGACCGCGCGCACTGAGCCGATCGTGGTCGAGCGGAACCCCCTGCTCGGCATCGCCGCCAGCGACGACGGCGCGATCAAGAGCCGCGATTGGGTCGGGCGCGCCGAGTCGATCGCTGCGCCAGCCGATCTGTCGACCCGGCTCGAGGCGATCGCCGCCGCCGCCGATCTGCTGATGGCTGCCGCGCCGGTCGCGGCCTGGCCCGAACTCGCGCACGATGCGTTGGCGAGCTCGTTGCACCGCGCGGCGATGCCGGGGTTCGGCGAGGACGATCTCGATGGCGATGCCGATCCGGCCATGCTGCGGCGCATGATCGCCAACGGCTGGCTGCGTGCGGTCGTCGGCGGCGCCGGCGAACAGGTCGCGGCGGTCGAGGCCGCGGTGGCGGCGGCGATGCGGTTCGAGCCCGTTCGCCGTTTCCGCCGCGATCAGGACAGCGCGCTGACCGAGCTGCAGAACGCCTGTGGCGACACCGGCTGGCGGCTGAGCGGGGCCGACCGGCTGCGCGTCGCGTTCTGGCCGCCGATGGCCGGCATGACCCCGCTCGGCATCGACTTCCCGATGTGGAGCTGGCTCGCGCTCGACCTGCCGAACGGGTCAGACCCGTTCGTCGATCCGGCGGCGGTGAACGCGGCGACGTCGGCGCGGCTGTCGACGTACGGCACCGAACTCGTCTCCTGGGATGCGGATGCCGGTCTGGTCGCCGATGACGAACTCTGGCGCACGGTCGTCGATCTCGACCATATCGAAGGCGCCGCCCGCGACAGCGCGCCGCGCAACTACCTGCCGCCGCACCTGGTGCTGGCGGATCCGCACGGCGGCGTGCACGTGCTGCATACGCGACATGGCGCGCTGCGGGCCGCCGCCGGCGCCGGTGACGAGGCTCGTTTCCTCGCCGACGCAGCCCGCGTGCTGCCGGATCCCGCGCACGTCGATCTGATCGGTCAGTACCTGTTCTCGTACGTCTCGGACAGTCCGGACCCGACCCGGCCGCGGTTGGTCGGGACTGCGAGGGCCTGCGGTGAGATCCATCAGACGGCGGCGCAGACGCTCGCCATGTCGCGCGCTGGCGTTTGTCGCGGCGATTGCGATGACCTGGCCGAGCTCTTGGTCGAGGTGCTGCGGACACAGGGGCGCGCCGCCCATGTCGTCGGCACCCGCGCGCACCTGCTGGCGATGACGGCGACCGAGCCGGGCGACGAGTGGATCGTGCACGTGCTGCAGACCGGGCCGGCCGGTGAGTACCGGGCCGCGACGTTGGTCGAGGCCCTGGCCGCGGCCATTCGCGACCACGATGACGAGTACGTGTTCGATCCGTCGGAGATCTCGTTGCCGCTGCGGTTCTCGAACGAGAACACGCGCGAGGACACCTACCAGGATCATCGCGTGTTCTCGTCACCGGCGTACGCGGCCGACTCGCGTGCCGTCGAAGAAGCGCTGCATTGCGGCTTCCATGGCCAGGCGATCGATCGCCTCGAGCAGCTCATGGCCCGTCACGGTCGTGGCAATGGCGAGCTGGTCAGGCTCGCCATGCTGTGGTCGCGCTCGGGCGATCATGCGCGCGCCGTGCAACTGCTCGAGGAGGCGGGCGGGCTGGCCGAGTATGCGACCTCGAAGATCTGGTGCGAAGGTTACCTGGCGGCAGCATTGGCCGAGGCCGGCCGCAACGAGGCGGCGATGGCCGCGATCGAACGTCTGATCGTCGCCGCCCCGCAGGCGTTGGCCGAGGAGCGCGAGTTGGCCCGGGTCAATGTCGCGGTCTCGGTCGCCGAGACCATGGCGATGATCGAGGCATGGCCGGAGTTCGGCCGGTTGGTCGAGGCGCTGGTCCTGCCCGATGCCCGGCGCCTGCTCGTCGAGTTGAGGCAGCGACTCGAGAACGACGATTCCGAGTCGGAGGACGAGGCGGCCTTCACGGCCGAAGCCCTCGGCCTGCCGCAGGCGTCGACCTTCGCGCTCACGTCGCAGCTGACGTCCATGGTCGGGCTCCTGCTCGAGTGCGCCGAACGCCCGGAGTGCGGCAGGCCGGGCCTCGAGCGATCGATCCGCGATGTGCTGGGGCGGTGGTCACCGCTGGCGCTGCTCGGCATCGAGGACGACGGGGAGTTGTTGATGCAGCTCGGCAACGTCGCCAGGGCGCACCGCGTCGTTCTCGGCAGCGAGGTCTTCGAGGCCAAGCTCGCCGCGACCGAGCCGGCGCGTTCGGGTCGCCCGCCGACCGTCGGCCGGGTGCTCGGACTGACCCAGGTGCGGCGCGACCTGCCCTGGCTTCACGCCGCGGTCGGGATGCGGGTCCAGGACATCGAGCGCCATCTCGGCAGAGGACACCGGGTCCTCGACCGCGAAGCGCTGGACCGCGACTTCGAGGCCCTGCACCGAGCCGCCGATGCGGCGCGAACGCTGGGGCTCAAGGGACCTGTCCTCGAGGACGTCATGCGCACCGTCGAGCTGGTGCAGGCACTGCTGATCGGTGACGTGGTGCGCATTCGCGAGCGCTTCGTCGAGTGCGCCAGCCGCGATGACAAGCAGCTGCGCGATCTGACCTGTGGCACGGTGGCCCTGACCGCTGGCTTGCTGCCCGCCGCTGACTTCGGCCGTGCCCTCGAACTCTGGGCCGAACACGCCGCGACCCGGGCGACCTGGTTCGTGATGGCCTATGGCGTTCTCGATACCGCGCCGGAGCGCGCGCTCGCGGTCGCCGAGCGCGCCTGCAGCCTGCATCCCGATGACGCCGAGATGGCTGCCGAACTGGCGTTCTTTCGCGGGCGCGTCGAGGCCGCGCTCGCTGGCAAGAGCCGGTGAACGGTGCCAGGACCAGAAACCACATGTGGGTTTTGGTCCTGGCACCGTTGGTTCGCCGACCTCGACCGGCGTTGGGTTGAGGACCTGGGGTAGTGCGCGGATGTGTTGATGTCCGATCGTGCGGGTGCGGCGCGGAACCCCGGCTCGAGGTTTCCATGCCATCCGGGCAGCGGTTATCAAGTGTCGCTTCCACGACCAAGGAGCGCCCATGACCGACTCAGTCACCTCTCTGCCGACCCGTCGCACCGTGCTCGCGGCTTCCGCCGCAACCGTCGCCACCGCATCACTCGGCATGCGGGCCAACACGTCGGGCGGTTCCGACGTCATCCGCATCGGTCTGATCGGCTGCGGTGGGCGCGGCAAGGGCGCGCTCAACGACGCCCTCAATGCCGACCCGAACACGGTCGTCACCGCCGTCGCCGATGCCTTCGCCTCGCAGGCCGAGGTCGTCGCCGGCGAGCTGGCGAAGTTCGGTGATCGGGTGCGGATCACCAAGGATCGGACCTTCGTCGGCCTCGACGCCTACCGGCAACTGGTGCAATGCGACGACGTCGACTACGTGCTGATCGCCTGCCCGCCGAAGTTCCACTGCCACTTCCTCGAGGCCTCGATCGACGCCGGCAAGCACACCTTCTGCGAGAAGCCGGGCGCCAGCGATGTCGTCGGCCTCAAGCAGCTGCTGCGGGCGACCGCGAAGGCGAAGGCGAAGGGGCTCGGGCTGATGTGCGGGCTGCAGCGCCGCCACAGCCCATCGCGGCAGAAGGTCATCGAGCGGCTGCGTGAGGGCGCGCTCGGCGAACTCGTCGCCGCCAGCGCCTGGTGGAACCGCATCAACTGGATGTACCTGCCGCGCCGCGACGACGAGACCGATCTCGGCTTCCAGCTGCGCAGCTGGCGGCCGCAGCATTGGCTGTCGGCCGACAGCCCGGGCTCGATCCTGATCCACCAGGTCGACGTCATCAACTGGGCCTTCGACGCCGTGCCCGATTCGTGCATGTGCATCGGCGGCCGCCTGGTCCACACCGACCCGGCGATCCACGGCAGCATGTACGATCACTTCGCGGCCGAGTTCCAATACCCGGGCGGTCGCATGATGAGCGCGCAGGTCAAGAACATGCCGGTCAACCAGGCCACCAAGGAGGTCGTCTACGGCGCCAAGGGTGTGTGCCACATCGACCGCGGCTTCCTGTTCAACGACGGCACGCACGAGAACCACAAGCCGTCCGGCAACGACATGGTGCGCGAGCACAAGTGCCTGCTCGACTCGGTTCGCAACGGCGCACCGGTCAACTACGGCCAGGTCCTCGCCGACGCGACGCTGGTCACGCTGATGATGACGATGAGCGCCTACTCCGGCCGCCTCGTGACCAAGGAGTTCGTGCTCGAGCAGAGCACCTGGCAGAACGGACCGAGCTACGAGGACCTGTCGCTGGACATGGTGCTGCCGGTCCAGGAGGTCCCGATGCCGGGTCGGTTCCAGCTCGTCTGACCTTCGATCCGTCACCGCGTCCCGATGTCCAGGCTGTCTTCGATTGCGACGTTCGCGTTGGCCCTCGGTGCGTTCGGTCTCGGCGGCATGGCCTGGTACCAGGCCTGGCTCATTCAGCCGCTGGACCAGGTGACCGAACTCGCGCCGGTGGCGATCGGCGATGTCGCCGGCGTCGCCGCCGAGCCGGGCGATGTCACGTTCGAGCTGAGCGCGCGCGATGGCGGTGGCAACACCGAGTTGCTGTGGCACTGCGGCAAGGTGCTCGCCGGTGTGCGCTCCGACTACTGCGGCGCCTGGCGGCAGCTGCAGGGGCGCCTGCTGATCGACCCGAAGGCCGCGATCCTGCGCGCCGGTGAGCTGCACGTCGCGGTGGCCGCCATGCGCGGTCACGGCGAACATCCGGCGCCGAACGCGTTGATCAACACCGTGCGCGACAATCAGTGGTTCCTGCCCGAACACCCGACGGCGGTGCTGGCGGTGACCGGCACGACGGCGCGACCGCCGGGCATGGCCGACCCGTACGGCGGTGTGATCGCGGGCTGGACCCACGTCCTGCGCGGCGAACTCGGGCTCAATGGCGTGCAGCGCGACGTCGAGATCCCGGCCAGGCTGGCGGTCGGCGCCGACGAGGTCCGGCTCGATGCCGTGATCGTGATCTCGCGCGCGGCCTACGCGGTGGCGGGTCGGCGCGGCGTCGAGCCCACGGCCGAGGTCGACGACGAGGTCGTGATCGAGGTGCACGTTCATGCCACCCCCGATCCGTTGGCCGTCATCGTCGAACTCAATCGGGAGCTGATCGGTCAGCAGGCGGTCACCGGCGAGTTGCGGCAGCAGGTGGCGGAGCTCAGCGGTCGCCTCGATCGTGCCGAGAACGCGCTCGACGAGCTGCGGCGCGAGGTGAAGACGCTCGCATCGCGGTCGGCCGCCGTACCCCCGGGCGCGGGCGGCGCCGGTCCGGGCGATCGGGCCGCGCTGCCGCCGCGCTTCGTCGACAAGGTCGACTACAAGAACGCCGCCGGCGATGCCCGCATGAAGGACCTCGGCTTCGAGGTGCCGTTCGAGATGGTGCTGGTGCCGGGCGATCCCGAGCAAGGCATCGCGCCGTTCTACGTGCAGACGACCGAGGTGACCTGGCGCATGTTCCGCGCCTGGTCCTACTGCGAGGACATCGGCGATGCCGGGCATGCCGGGCAACTGAAGGACGCGCTGCTGCGGCCGAGCCCCTGCTACGACGATGCCTCGCGCGGTCACGGCTTCGAGGGCCGCGCCGCGCTCGGGGTGTCGCGCCGCAACGCGCTCGCCTTCTGCCGCTTCGTCAGCGAGCAGACCGGGCGCTCGTACCGGCTGTGGACCGATGCCGAGTGGCACCACGTCGCCGCGTTGACCGGCGGCCTGCCCGCGGATCCGAAGGCCATCGCCTGGTTGTTCGACAACACCGACAAGGACGACTTCGGCGATCCGCTGTCGATGCCGGTCGGCAAGAAGCCGGCGGACCGCCTCGGCCTGCACGACTTCTGGGGCAACGTCGCCGAGTGGGTCATGGCCGACGAGCAGTTCGTCCGCGGCGGCTCGTATCTGACCTCGGCCGCCGAGCTCGCGCTCGAGTGGCGCGAGAACGAGAGCCAGGACGTCTGGAACATGACGTATCCGAACACGCCGAAGAGTCAGTGGTGGTATCGCGACCGCTTCGACATGGGGTTCCGACTCGTCTGCGATCCGATCGATCTGCCGGGCGGGCGGTGATGCGCGGCCATCGCCTCGCCGCCGGCGCCGCCTGCATCGCGGCCTCGATGGTCGCGTCGTGCGCCTGGCACCGAGCCGGCGTGAACCCGCCGGCCGCGGCGTCGCCGTCGGCGCCGGCGTTGCTGCGCCACGTCTTCACCGCGATCAGCTTCGGCGGCATGTCGGTCGAGCTGTGCCTCTACGCGCCCGATGCGGCCATGGCCGAGGCCGCGGCTGCGGCCGCCTTCGCCCGCATCGCCGAGTTGTCGGCGATGATGAGCGACTACGAACTGGACCCGCCCAGTCCGCTCAATCGCATCGCCGCCGCCGCGCCGGCCGCGGTCGTCGTGCCGCCCGAGCTGCTCGCCGTGCTCGGCCGTGCGATCGAGCTGCATCGCATCACCGCCGGCGCGTTCGACGTGACGGCCAAGCCCTTCGTGCAGCTGTGGCGGGTGTCGCAGCGGCTCGGCGAGCTGCCGCCCGCCGCGAGCCTGCGCCGGGCGAAGCGCTTCGTCGACATCGGCGCCCTCGAGCTCGACGCCGTGGCGTCGACCGCGCGCCTGCGGCGCGAGGGCATGTGGCTCGACCTCGGCGGGATCGCCAAGGGCATGATCGGCGACGAGGTCGTGGGTCTGCTGCGCCGTCACGGCACGCCGCGTTGCCGCTACACGGCGGGCGGGGACATGGTGTTCGGCGAGCCGCCGCCGGGGGAGTCGGGTTGGAACGTGACCGTGCCGGACTTCCCGGTCGCCGGCGCGGATGGCGCAGCTCCGGGTTGCCTGACGTTCTCGATCGCCAACGCCGCGGCTTCGGTTTCGGGTGACGTGTTCCGCTTCGTCGAGATCGATGGCGCGCACCATGCCCACG
>JAGQRA010000048.1 GCA_020425885.1 Planctomycetota bacterium
CGGCGCCTTCCTGGCCGCGTACTGGTTCCTCGTCCTGCGCCCGTGCCCGAATGGCCGTCGCCGCGGCCTCGCCTTCGGCCTCGCGCTGCTGGCCTTGATCGCGACGCCATGGCTGCCGCAACCGCCGCTGTGGATCGCCGGCGTGCTCGCGCTGCTGACCGTCGCCGTGCACACCGCGCGCACTTCGACGACGTCGACCTGAGGCGACGCTGCGATATGGCAAAGCCGCGGCACTCGACTACGCTGCTGGCGTGATCCGCAACCTCGCCAACGCCCTCGTCGAGCCGCTGTATCGATCGACGTCGACCGTCAGCTGGTGGCGACGGTTGTGGGCGTGGGTCTGGTTCGTGGGCGGCGGCCTGGTGATCGGCACCGAGATCGGCGTCTGGCTCAGCGAGGGGGAGGAATCCTGGAAGACCCTGTTGGCCGGCCTGGCCCTGCTCGGTTGGGCACTCGCCTCGGACACCCGGACGCTGCACGAGGATACGACGGTCGAGACCGAGCTCGCGGCACAGGAACGTCAACGCCGCAGCCTGCGTGATCGCCGCGTCGAGATGCCGCCGCGCGACCGACGACCGTGGCAGCGCGTGGTTGCCTGGGTGCTGCTGACCGGAGCCGGCATCGCCGTCGGCGCGCTGACCGCCGCGTACGTCGGTCGCCTCCACCTGCACCCGTGGCGGTTCGTCGCCTTCGTTGCCGCCGCAATGCCGGTCGTGGCCTTTGGGCTCGAGCGGGATGCCCGGTCACGCGGAGAGCCGCCGGTCTGGCACCGACTCCGCCGCCGCAGGCGTTGCCTAGACCGCGCGGCGGGGGCAGGCTAGGTCGCGCAGGAAGTGGGCACCGCCGAAGCAGCGGCTTTCGGGGTGCGTACTGTTCCAGGCACAGAAGCAACAGGTGCGAATCGGTCCTGACACGGAAGGTTGCCCATGCGCAAGATCATCGTCCTCGGCATCGTCACCGCGGTCGTCGTCTTCGCCGGCGCCGGCGGAGGCTTCGCGTCCATGTCCTGGTCGGGTGAGATCGTGGCCACCGAGCAGTTCGCGGCGGAGCAGAGGAAGCGCGGCGCTGCGGGGAAGCGGCCGGCTACCCGAACCTGGCAGTTCGCCGTACAGCTCGAACCGACGATGAACCCGCTGGCTGGGACGGTTCGGATCGACTCGGGGCGGTCGTCGACGCTGCGCGTTTACGACCCTGCCGGTGAGATCGTCTTCGAGCGTCGTGTCGGCGCCAGTGGCGATGGAGGAGAGATCGCGGCGCACTTCGTCAACCCGATCGAGGTGCAGAGTACCGGGTTACATCGCTTCGAACTCGAGGTCAACCGCTACACGGACGTCGCGATCGACCTGCGACGCAACGCCCTGCTGCCGACACCGGTCTGGATGTTCTCGATGGTCGGGCTCGCGCTGCTCGGCATGCTCTGTTGCATGTTCGGCCTGGTCACGTCGAGCCTTCGCAAGGCGCTCCGGTAACCGCGGCGGACACCCGCCGCAACAGCGACCCGCCTTGCGAGCGACGCCGGTGATTCGCGGCAATGCTGCATCTGTCTGCATCATCTCTAGAACGCGCCGATGACGAGCCGAAGCGCATTCGAGCCGCTGAGCGCCCCGAGCTGGTTGCCGGGCAGGATCTCGAACTGCAGGTACTGGTGGTACAGCGGCATCCCGGCGAAGGCGACGGCGTTGGGGATCCTGAAGGCGTAGCTCGTGGCGCCGTTCTGCGGCCAGGTCGCCAGGATCGCCTCGTTGCTGCTGAGCAGGTCGCATCCAGGCGCGGTGTTCGGCCAGATCAGGCTCAGCGGCTGATTCGGCGAGGTCAGGCCGACCAGCGCGATGCCGAGGCTACCGGGTGCGAAGCCGGTGGCACGCGAGCGGAAGGTCGAGCCGATCCATGGCCGACCCAGCGCCGACAGCGTCACCGGCCCGAGCGTACCCGTGCACGCGGTCGCGATCGACGTCGTGTCGGCGAGGCAGGTCGAAGCCAGCGAACCGAAGTGCGGCGACAGCACGGCGCCGCCGACGTGTTCGAAGTCGCCGCCGACCAGCAGTTCGCCGCGCGGATCCCAGGCGAGCGTTCGCACGGCACCGCCGACACCGTTGCCGAGCGGATGCCAAACGCCAGGGCCGGTGCGCCCCAGGTGATTCACGGGGATATTGCCGAGCGTCGTGAAGTCGCCGCCGACGACAATCGAGCTATCCGGCAGGCTCAGGACGGTGTGGATCGGGCCATTGGCCGAGACCAGGCCATCCCATTGCGTGTGGTCGTAGACCTCGACCCTCCCGCCGCGGGCCACGGCGACGTAGCTGCCCAGCACCAGGGTCATGCAGGTCACCGCATCGCCCGGCACCGGCGCGCCGGTATCGCGCCACGAGCTGCCGTCCCAGTACAGGATGCTGCCGCACGCGGCGTAGAGGCCACCGTTCGCATCGACCAGCAGGTGGGTGAACGGATCGATGTAGTAGTAAGACGGGTTGCCCATCGTCGACCACGCCGTACCGTTCCAGCGCGCCATCCGCGTGACCGCCACTCCGCCCGCATGCAGGAACCTGCCGGCCGCGATCAGGTCGCCGCCGGGCAGCACGGCGAGCGCCAGGACCTCGTCGTCGAGGCCGCCGCCGAGCGGATGCCAGGCGTTGCCGTCCCAGCGCGCGATGCGGTTCGCGGCCACGCCGCCGGCGGTCGTGAAGTCGCCGGCCGCGACGAGGTCACCGCCGGGCAGCTCCGCCACGGCCCGGATCGGACCGTCGGTGGGCGGGGCCATGGACGACCAGTGCGCGCCGTCCCAGCGCAGCAGCGAGGTCGCCGGCCTCGTCAGGCAGACGGCGTCGCCATTCTGGAGCATGGTCATGGCCGTGATGGGGCGATCGATGCCGTCGCCGAGGGCTTCCCAGGTCGTGCCGTTCCACTGCGCCGTCGAACGCTCGTCGAAGTCGCCGCCGGCGAAGAGATTGCCGTTCGCCATCGACGTCAACGTGCTGATCCGACCGGTGCGCGAAGCGAGCTCCTGGCCGCCCGAAAACCGGGTCCAGGTGCTGCCGTTCCATTCGACGACGCCGTCAGGACGGCTCGACGTGTAGTTGAACTCGGTGGCCGCGATCAGTCGGCCGCCGGGCAGCTGCTGCAGGTCGTACACCGGGCCGGTGAGACCGTTGCCGAATGGCAGCCAGGTCGTGCCGCTCAGTCGCGAGATGTTCGTCATCGGACCGTAGCTGGGACCGAAGCCGTCGAACCTACCACCGACGATGAGATCACCGTTCGGCAGCACTTCGAGCCCGCGGATGCTGGTCAGGCCACTGCCGGATGCAGTGCCCATCCAGATCCAGTTGCTGCCGTCCCAACGCGAGACGTAGCTGCGGCCGAAGGCAGGTTCGGGGCCCCAGCCCGCGACCAGTTCGCCGTTCGCCATCACGGCGAACGCGGTGACCACGGCCGGAACGCCGGCACCGATCGGCGTCCAGGCCGAGCCGTTCCACAACGCCACGTGCCCGAGGGCGACGGCGTTCGCCGCCGTGAACGCACCGCCGATGACGAGTTCGCCGGTCGGCAGCACGCAGAGCGCGCGCACGTCGCCGTCGAGGCCGGAGCCGAACGGGCTCCAGGTGCCACCGTTCCAGCGTGCGACCGAAGCGACCGCGACGCCGCCCGCCGCCGTCAGGCTACCGGCGACGACGAGATCGCCGTTGGCGAGCGTCGCCATGGCGAAGACCTCACCGGTGACGCCGGCGCCGAGCGGCGACCAGATGCCCGTCGTCGGGTCCCATTGCGCGATGCCGGCTGCGGGCTGGTTGCCGGCCGCGGTGATCGCACCGCCGACGATCAGCACCGGCGTCGCCGGGCCCGCGCCATCCGGGTCCCATTCGAGCGAGGCGTGGACGGCGCCGACCACGCCGGCGACGTCCGCGCCGGTGCGCCACTGCGGCGTGCACTGGCCGGGCAGGGTGATCGCCGTGGCGCCGAATGCGAGGGAGAAGGTGAGGGTGAAGATCGAGATTGACGGTCGTCGCATGGGCAGATGCAGCGGGCTCGGAGAGAAGGAGTAGTGTCGGGGCCACGAAGCCGGTTTGCAGAATCTTGTCAGCGCAACCAGCGTGCCATCAGGGCTGGGACGCGTGCGCACTCAGCGATCGGGCTCCACTGCGTCGGAAACCCGTCGGCCGGCCGTCCGATGGCCGATGCAGGCCCGCGCGTCGAGGTGCGTACCGTGCCAGGCACGGAGGCAACAGGTGCGAAGTGGTCCTGGCACGTAGTCGAAACGTCTCGAACAGCCCCCAATAGACAGCGGCCGGTCGCGGGGACTCAGGAAATGTGGCGCTGGCCGGTGGTGCCGAGGTTGACGACGTCACCATTCTGACCGCGTCGCCAGCGACGCCCGTTTCGACCCGCCCAAGTCTGTGGCCCTGAGCGTTGGGCCGCGACTCTCCATGTGTCTGCGACTACTTCGCGGTTGGACCAATGACTCAGCCCGGTGCTGACTTGTCGGTGGTAACCTCGCCACCATACATGACTGAACGACTCTCGTGTCCGAAGTGCGGCGGCACGCTCGAGCAGGGCATCGTCTTGGACGTCGAAGACACCCACCGCTTCGGCGAGACCCTGCATCAAGCTCGCTGGGTCAAGATCGAGCCGGAGGAAATCAAGTCCGGCTGGCTCTCCCATGCCCTCAAAGGCATCTCAGGACGGCCGCAGTACCAAGTCGAAGCCGACCGTTGTACTGCGTGCGGATTCCTCGAGTCCTACGCGCGACGACGGCGCACTTGATCGCGCCGTCTGAACTCGGAGCTGCCCAGCCGTCCCGCGGTCGGTTCGGATCGGCCTCCGGCTCGGGCCGATAGCCGTCGGACCAACGAAGCTCACGCTGAACCGAGAACCGCGTCCGACGTGCCTTGGTCTCACGGTTGGCCTGGTCAACGTCCTGCCGGGACTCGCGAGCTCGCCGAGGCACCACGTGCGCACCGACCAGCCCCGGGTTGCTGCCGATCTGCAGGAGCAGCGATCCCACCCCGCGCGGTGGCGGAGCTGGCGCAGTTGATGAGCGGCGCGGAGGAACAGCGGCCGCGGCGGTTGTTGCCGTTGCCGGACGCGTCACGGCCGGCCCAACCCCTCGATGACAAGGCGGTCAGCTTCCCGGCCCCACCGCCGCGACGGTCGCGCCCCA
>JAGQRA010000414.1 GCA_020425885.1 Planctomycetota bacterium
CGATGAAGGTCGCGGTCGGCGTGCCGCGCACGGTGACGGTCGTCTTGGCGACGAGCTCGCCGGCGGCGGTTCGCAGTTCGACGCTGACGAAGTCCTCCCACTGGTTGCCGTCGAGTTCGTCCGGGATCAGCTCGATCGCGACGGTCGCGGCGGCTACGAGTTCGAGCTACACGGCCGCGGCGGCTCCGGGTCGGATCGTCACCTCGCGTTCGAGCAGCGCGAAGTTGCTGCCGCGCGCCTGCAGCCGGTAGCGCCCCGGCGGCAGTGGCGGCGAATGCAGGTCGCCGTCCACCGCCGTGAACTCCGAGGTCTTGTTCTTGCCGCCCTCGATCTGCGTCAGCAGGAGCGCGACGTCCTGCGGCACGAAGTCGCGCGCGCTATGCCGCACGACGACGTGGCCCGGCGCCGGCAGCTGGTGGACGCCGATGTCGACCGTCGCATTCGCGGCGACGCGATGGCTGCCGAGCTCGAACGTGCCGTAGCCCTCGAGCTTGCCGCCGATCTGCCAGGTCCCCGGCACGACGCGCCCGACCCGGAACCCGCCCTCGGGTTCGGCGAGGCCTTCGCCGCCGCGGGTGACCCCCTCGCTGCTGGCCTGGATCTTCGCGGTGACGGGCTTGCCATCGGGCCCGAGCAATCGACCGATGATCTCACCGCTCTGCGACGGCAGTCCCGTCAGCTGCCAGACGAACGCCGGTCCATTCGCCGGCACTTCCTGGCGCCGGGCGATCGGTTCGCTGACGTCAGGCGCGCTGAGCTCGAGCGCGTGCGGCAACGGTCGCAGCTTGCCGATCGCGAACGATCCGTCTGCGCCAGTCTCGGCCTCCTGGTGCTCGTACTTCATCTCGATGCGGTCGACGCGCGACGCCATCACCTTCCAGCCGGCGAGCGGATTGCCGTCGGGCCCCAGCAACACACCGCGGATCACCGCCGACGGCACCGCGAGGTCGGGGTTCCATTCGTGATCCTCACCCTCCTGCAGCAGCACGTTGTGGTGGAGCATGCCCTGTCGGACGCCGATCATGACCCAGGTCCGTCCGGGCGGCAGGCCCGTGATGCGGTAGCGGCCGTTCTCGTCGGTCAGCGCGCTGAACCGCGTCAGGGTGTCGGACGTGCCCTGCAGCAACCCGACGAGGTCACGCTGGCGATGGGTCTCGAGCGGCGCGCCGACCTGCGGCTCGTCGTTGCCGTCACCGCCGAGCACGACGCCGTGGATGCTCGCCGCGCGCGTCAGGCGCACGACGACGACGGCGTTCGCCGTGTCGGTCGTATCGGCCTTCGTCATGCCGAACGCGAAGCCGTCGGCGATCGCATAGACGAGGATGGGACCACGCGGGACCTGGGCCGACGCGAACTCGCCGCGCGCGTCGGTCTTGGCGACGACGTGCGGCTTCTTCTTGTCGACGCCGTCACGCGCGAGCTCGACGCCGATCGCGACGGTCGCGCCGGCGACGGTCCGTCCGTCCGGGTCGACGACCGTGCCGCGGATCGAGCCTTCGGTCGTCTCGAGCCCGAGCACGATGTCGCCTCGACCCAGCTTGAGCCCGAGCACATCGCTCGGCAGGTAGCCGTCGCGCGTGGCCCAGATCCGCGTCGGCACCGTCGTCCGCACCTCGAAGCGGCCCTCGGTGTCGGTCACCGCGATCCGCTGCGGGAAGCCGGCGATCACGGCATGCACCTCGGCCCCGACGATGGCTGCCTCGGCCGAATCGACGACGCGCCCGGCTACGATCGCACCACCCTTCAGGCTCAACTTCGCCTCGGTCATGACGCCGGTCGCCACCGTCGCGCGCGTCTCGTGTCGACCCGACCGGAACTCGTGCTCGCCGGGCTCGAGGTCGGGGAAGAGGACGACGCCGTCGGCAGCCGAGACACCCGCCGCCACAGGCCCATCGAGGCGGCGATTCTTGACGCGGTAGACGCGGACCGGGATCGACGCCGCCGCGGTCTCGTCATCGGCCCAGATGCACGAAAGCCGCACGCCGCTCGCCGGCGCCGCGGTGGCCGACCCGTCCGCCTCGCCCACGGCCTCGCGATAGTGCCCGGGCCCGTGTTCCGCCGGCGGTGCGTCGCCAGTCGCGGGCGCAGGGGCTGGCCCAGACAGATCTTGCGCGCGTTGCTCTGGCGCGACCGGGCGTGGCTCGCCAGCCGCGGCGGACCACGACATCCAGGCGAGCAGCACGACGACGACGAGGCCGAGAACGACGGCACCGAGCACCACGTTCTTCATCGAGAACCTCCGGTGAGCGCGGGCACGGCGGACACAGGGCACGGCATGCCGCCCCCAACGGGGGCGTGGCCCGGCGAGTTCACACCGCGGCGTCGCCGTTCACGAACTTTCCTTCAGACGGGCAGTTCCCATACCCGAGATCCTTGACAGCCCGTTCCCACCGCCCCTAACAAGGGGCCCCCACAAGGACGCATGGCGCAAAAGAACCCAACAGGCACCCCGGTCGTGATCGTCGAGTCACCTGCCAAGGCCCGCACGATCAGCAAGTTCCTCGGCTCCAAGTTCCGTATCGAAGCGAGCATAGGACATATCCGGGATCTGCCGAGCGACGCCAGCGAGGTTCCGACCCGGCTCAAGAAGGAGAAGTGGGCCAAGCTCGGCATCGACGTCGAGAACGACTTCAAGACCCTCTACGTCGTCCCGGCCGCCAAGAAGAGCCACCTGCAGAAGCTCAAGGGCATGGTCAAGGACGCCTCGATGCTCTACCTCGCGACCGATGAAGACCGCGAGGGCGAATCGATCTCGTGGCATCTCGTGCAGGAGCTGCAGCCGAAGTGCGACGTGGTCCGACTCGTCTTCCACGAGATCACCAAGAGCGCGATCGAGGAGGCCCTCGACAACACCCGCAGCATCGACATGGACCTCGTCGAGGCGCAGGAGACGCGGCGCATCGTCGATCGCCTTTACGGCTACACCGTCTCGCCGCTGCTGTGGAAGAAGGTGCGGCCGCGGCTGTCGGCCGGGCGCGTGCAGAGCGTCGCGGTGCGACTCATCGTCGAGCGCGAACGCGAGCGCATGCGCTTCGTGCCGGCCGGCTACTGGAGCATCGAGGCCACGTTCGTCGGCCAACATGGCGACGCCACGCCGTTCGCGGCCAATCTGCAGGGACTCGCCGACCGTCGCATCGCCACCGGGCGCGACTTCGATCCCGACACCGGCAAGCTCAAGGGCGACCCGGACAAGTTCGTCGTGCTCGGCGAAGGCGACGCCACGGCGCTGGCGCAGGAGCTGGCCAAGGGCACGGCGACCGTCACCGACGTCGAACAGAAACCCTACACCGAACGCCCATACCCGCCGTTCACGACGTCGACGCTACAGCAGGAGGCCGCGCGCAAGATGCGCTACGCGGCGCAACGCACGATGCGCGCGGCGCAGCGGCTCTACGAGAACGGCTTCATCACCTACATGCGCACCGACTCGACGACGCTGAGCGTGCAGGCGATCGATGCCGCGCGCTCGCTGATCAAGAACGAGTTCGGCGCCGAGTACCTGCCCGACTCGCCGCGCACCTACCAGACCAAGGTCAAGAACGCACAGGAGGCGCACGAGGCGATCCGGCCGGCCGGCACCGAGTTCGTGCACCCCGACGACCTGCCCGCTTCGGTCGGTCCCGACGAGCGCGCCGTCTACGACCTGATCTGGAAGCGCACCGTCGCCTGCCAGATGAAAAACGCCAGGGGCCAGCGCACGACGATGACGTTGCAGATGCCGACGAAGGAGCACGGCCAGGCACGCTTCACGGCGACCGGCAAGACGATCGACTTCGCCGGTTATCGCCTGGCCTACATCGAGGCCAGCGAGGACGCCGAGCAGGCGCTCGCCGACGCCGAGCGCGTGTTGCCGAACCTGAAGGCGCAGCAGACCGCGACGGCCGCGGAGCTCGAGCCATCGGGGCACACGACGCAGCCGCCGTCGCGCATCACCGAGGCGGGCCTGATCAAGGAGCTCGAGGCGCGCGGCATCGGCCGGCCTTCGACCTACGCGGCGATCATCGAGACCATCGTGCGCCGGGAGTACGTGTTCAAGAAGGGCACGGCGCTGGTGCCGACGTTCACGGCGTTCGCCGTCGTCGACCTGCTGGCGTCGCACCTCGGCTGGCTCGTCGACTACCAGTTCACGGCCAAGATGGAGGACGATCTCGACGAGATCAGCAACGGCCGGCAGAAGCGCCTCGCCTACCTCAAGCACTTCTTCCTCGGCAACGGCCAACCGGGGCTGCGCGACCGCGTCAGCGGCGTCGAGGAGGAGATCGATCCGCGCAAGGTGTGCTCGATCCCGCTCGGCAACGACGACGACGGCGAGCTGGTCGAGGTCCGCGTCGGCCGCTACGGGCCGTTCCTGTCCAATGGCGAACGGCGGGTGTCGGTCCCGGACGAGATGCCGCCCGACGAGATGACCCTGCAGAAGGCCCTCGAACTGCTCGACAAGGGCGGCGACGGCCCGAAGGAGCTCGGCACCGATCCGGAGACCGGACTGCCCGTCTACGTCAAGGTCGGGCGCTTCGGCCCCTACTTCCAACTCGGCGATGCGCCCGAGGCCGGCAAGGGCAAGAAGAAGGGCGACAAGCCGAAGATGGCCTCGCTGCTCGCCGGCA
>JAGQRA010000415.1 GCA_020425885.1 Planctomycetota bacterium
GGGCACCGCACGGGGACGAAATCGAGTTCGGACATCTGGTTGGCTCCTTCCGGGCCTCGCGGCCCGACCAACCCTCTGTGTCCCGCATTCGCCAGCCGTTACAGGTTCCCCCACTCAAGACATCAGTTCAACAGCGTGGCGCCCGCCGTCAGCGCTCCTCGCGCACGACCTCGAGGTCGGGGCGTTGCGCCCGCAGGTCCTGCGCCATCGCGTCGGTCAGCCAGGCGCAGTCCCAGACGTTGAGGCCGCGCAGCACCTTCGCCGCGAGGATGGCCGGCAGGCAGTCGGCGGTCAGCACGTTGCAGCCGCGCACGTCGAGGATCTCGAGGCGCGGCAGCTGCAACACCGCGGTTGCGCCGGCGTCGTCGAGCCACGGACTCTCGGCCAGATAGAGCTTCTTCAGGCCCGGGAAGCGGTCGCGGATCAGCCGCGCGGTGCCGGCGTCGAAGCCCGGGCAGGTCACCAACCCGAGTTCCTCGAGCCCGACCGGCAACTGGAGCAGGACCGACGTATCGAGCTCTGGGTTCTCGGCCAGCATCACCGCGCGCAGCGCCGGCATCGCCGCGACGCAGCGGAGGGACTCCGCGGTGAAGCCGCCGCGCCACAGCGTCAGCTCGCGCAGGCGGGTCAGACCCGCAAGTGACGCGACCCCACCATCGTCGAGGCCGCCGAGGTTGATGAGGCGCAGAGTCACAAGCCTGGTCAGCCTGACGAGCTCCGGGTACCAGTCGGCCGGCAGATCGCCGCAGCTGTTGAGCTCGAGCATGTCCATGCCGGCGACGCCGGTGATGCCGTCGAGACTCGCGCGCTCGAGCATCGTGTTGGTCACCTGCAGCGAGGTCAGCGCGGGCAGCCGCGGCAGCGCGGACAGCATCCCCCGTTCGGTGCCGGTTCCCGCGCCATCGCGGTTGACGCCGAACATCGCGAGCGAACGCAGCTTCGGCAACGCCGCCAGCTGCTCCAGACCCGCCGCGCTGACGCCCTGCACGCGCGACAACGAGAGCATCGTCAGCTGCGATCGCTTCGCCAGCTCGGCGAAGGCGGCGGCGGTCATCGCAAACGCGCCATCGACACCGACGGACTCGACGTCCGCCGAGAGTTCGGCGAAGTCGCCCGGCCGCCGCACCCACTCGCTCGCCGGCTGCGCCAGGCGCTCGGCGTGCTTGCGCCCGAGCTCGGCGACACCGGCGTTGAACTCGGCTGCGGTCAGGCCGTCCGCGGCCTCGGTGTCCGGCTGCCGGAAGCACAGCGGTCGCTTGCCGCGCAGCATCAACTGCTCGACCGCCATCAGATCCACCCACGCCAGGTCCTGCAGGCCGACCTCGTGCAGCTGCCCGGCATCGAGCAGCGGCTGCAGCGCGCGCCGCGAGGTTCGCGAGCAGCGCGACAGGTCGAACCGTCGCAGCCAGCGCAGACCGACCAGCTCGGCCACCGAGGTGTCGTCGAGGTGCGGGCAGTCGACGATGTCGACCTCGCGCAATGCCGGGCAGGTGTCGCGCAGACGTTTGCCGACGGTGGCCTCGAGCAGCGGTTGGGACACCAGTCGGATCGCTCGCAGGCGCGGCCAACCGGGCAGGCCGGCGACCGTGAGACCCGCGCCGATGCGTTCGGCCTCGGCCCGCTGTGCCATCAACGCCGGCCGGTGCCGGGCGCCGAGGGCCGCCGTTGCCGAACCGCGGACCCCACCCTGCAACGTGAGCTCGGTCAGACCGCGTAGACCGCCGAGGGCCGCCAGCCACTCAGCGCGCACGAACGTCGTGGTCAACGTCAGCACGCGGAGCCCGGGGCAGTCCGCGATCGCCTTCAGCCCGGCCTCCCCCACGGTGTGGTTGCAGGTCAGGTCGAGTTCGCGCAACGACGGCATTCGCGACATCGCCGCCAGCGCGCCAGGACCCGTGTCGAAGTAGGTGAGCGCGAGGGTCGCCAGCAAGGGCAGACCGTCGAGGTGATGCAACCCGGCGCCGGTCACGCGATCGGTCCCTACCAACTCGAGGCGGCGCAGAGCGAGGAGGAGCGCGATGTCGGCCAGCGCGGCGTCGGTGATCGACACCGGTTCGGGCGGATCCCCGGGGCCGCGCCAGACCGTGCTGGCGAAGACCCGCAGCGCTTGCAGCTGCGGACAGCGTTCGACGAGCGCCCGCACCGCCGCGTCGTCGAGGTTGCGCAGCTCGACGGCCGTGAGATCGGACGAGAGGGTCGGAATCACGCTGGCGTCGGTGATCTCGACCCACTCCGGTTCCTGCGGCGGCTCCCATTCCGGCGACGCGGCCTCGCTCGGCGACTCGCCGCGGCCCCCTTCGAGCAGGAACACGCCGATCACCGCGCCGAGACCGAGCACCAGGACCGCCGCCATCAACAGCCCGCGCATGGCGGCTGGCCGCCGCGCACCGATCGCGTTCGCAGCCTCGTCCACGTCGCCCCCGGCCGCCGCCCGCACCATTACCGCCGCCGTGACGTCAGGCATCTGTTCGCCGCCCAGCACCTCGCGCACGGCCCAGTCGAACCGACGCGCCATCGCTTCGTCCCGATCGCTTTCCTCGCTCATCGTTCGCCTCCGGTCCGTCCTTCGATGCAGGCGCGCAGCACCGCGCGCAGCCGCTGCAACAGCGTCTTGACTCCGCTCTCCTTCATCCCCATCACCGCCGCGGTCGCGGCGCGGTCGAGGCCATCGCGATAGAACAGCTCGACGACCTGCCGCGGCCGACCGTCGAGTTCGCCCAGGCAGGCCCGCAACGCGTCGAGCCAGGGCTCGGCGTCGTCACCGCAGTCGCGTTGCCAGAGGCGGTCGGCGAGCTCGACCAGCAGTTCCTCACGGCGGCCCTCGTCGCGGCGACGGCGCAGCAGCAGGTGCTTGCCGGTGCGCCGCAGGAAAGCGGCGACCGCCGGCGGATCGCGATCGTCCTCGAGGCGGCGGAAGGCGATCAGGAAGGTGTCCTGCAGCAGGTCCTCGGCCTGCGCCGGCGGCGCGCCGAGCGCCCGCAGGTAACGCCACAGACCAAGCTGATGGCGGCGGACGAGCGCCTCGAGATCGACGGCGAGGGCCATGCGTGGCGGGGTGGCGGCGGGGGTCACGGAGGAGGATCCCGTGGCCGGCGCCAGGGTATTCAGCGGGCCAAACGGATTCCTGCCCGCCCCGCTGCCTGACGACGCAGCGACATCGGGGTTCTCGGTGGCTCCTCGGTTAGCCTGCGACGATGCCATGTCCGCTGCTCGTGCGCCGGCTCGTCGCGCTGTCCGTTGCCGTCGCGTTCACCGGTGTCATGGCCGCGCAGGTCGACGACAAGACCGTGCGCGTGTTCCTGTTCGCCGGCCAGTCGAACATGGTGGGCGCCGATTCGCACGTCGCCGACATCGAGCGGTTCCCGCCGTTCGCCGGCCTCGGCGAACCGCAGCCGAAGGTGCGGTTCTGGTACTGCATCGGTCGCGAGAACAAGCAGCGGTCGGACGGCTGGGTCGCGCTGCAGCCGGTGGGCGACATGGTCGGCCCCGAGTTGAGCTTCGCCCGCGAGGTCGGCCGCCACATCGCTGCGCCGCTCGCGATCATCAAGTGCGCAGCCGGCGGCACGCATCTGGGCGGCGACTGGAATCCCGACGAACCGAGCGGCTTCGCGATGTACCCGCTCATGCGCAAGGAGATCGCGGCAGCGCTCGGCGAGCTCAACCGCCGGAAGATCCGCTACCGCATCGAGGGCTTCGTGTGGCACCAGGGCGAGAACGACATGTTCGTCGCCGACTACATGCAGAACTACGGCGCCAATCTCGGCCACTACCTGGCCTGTTGGCGGCGCGATCTGCAGCAGCCCGAGCTGCGTTTCTACATCGGCGAGCTGTGCACCAAGACGATCTGGGGCATGGATCTGAGGCCGCGGATGTATGCGATCAGTCGCGGCCAGCGCGCCGTCACCGATGTCGACCCGTTGGCGCAATACGTGCCGACGTCCCACGTCGGCGTCGAGATCGGCGGTGGTGTCGGCCTGCACTATCACTACGGCACGCTCGGCCAGCTCGAGCACGGCGTGAACTACGCCCACGCCTACCTGCGCAACATCGGCGCGCTGCCCGAACGGAGCCGGCCGCTGCCGCGCTGGCCGTACGCGAAGGGCAGCAGGGTCCGCCTGTTCGTGCTGGCCGGGCATCGCAACATGGAAGGCGAGCGCGCCTTCGTGCAGCAGCTCGGTGGCAAGGACAAGGCGCTGCGCAAGGACGATCCGACGATCGCCTACCGCTACAACCTCGGCGGTGGCTATCGCGTGTCGGACGGCTACGAGCCGCTCGGGCCGGTCGGCTGTTACGACACGTTCGGGCCCGAGCTCAGCTTCGCGCGCCGGCTGCGCCGCGGCAGCAAGGACGACATCGCGATCGCCAAGTTCACGCACAGCGGCAGCCAGATCATCGATTGGACTCCCGCGGGCAGCGAGGCGAAGTCGCGCAACCTGTTCGAGGCGTTCGTGACCTTCGTGCGCGAGTCGATCGCCGAACTCGAGGCCGCGGGCCAGGCGGTCGAACTCGCCGGCATCTGCTACCACCTCGGCGAGAACGACATGTCGTGGATGCCGTTCCGCAAGGGCGCGGCCGAACGACTGCAGGCGCTGATCACCGGCAGCCGCGAGGCGCTCGGCATGCCCGAGCTGCGGTGGTTCGTCAGCCAGCAGGAGCCGACCGACGACGACGCAGTCAACGGCTTCGACGTCGAAGGCGCCATCGAAGCGGTCGCCGCCGCCGACGCGCGGCTGACGCTCATTCGCGCGTTCGGCCTGCCCGGCCGCGAGCAGCAGCTGGTCCTGACCACAGCCGGGGTGGTGGCGCTCGGCGACCTGCTCGCCGAGCCCGTGCTCGCGGCGGACAGGTAGGAATCGGCGCCGCCGAGGGGCGACTTGACGGCGACACGCAGGCGGTAGAACGTGAGTGAGTGGCTCCGGGCGGGATGGGACCGCAGCTCGAATCTCACGCGTCCTGAATCCCGCATGAACCAAGGAAGGACCGACCAATGCGACACCGCCTCTGCCTCGGACTGGCTTCCCTCGTGACGGTCGCCGCCTTGCGCGGCCAGCAACCCCCGCCACTGTCGACCGCCTTCCCGGGTGCGCCGGCGCTCGTCGATGTCGTGCAGGTCACGAGCGACACCTCACCCGATACCTGGCCCGCGCTCGGGTTCGCCGACACGGGCGCCACGGGACTGCTGCTGTTTGCCGAGGACGTGGGCTGGAATACAGGCAGCTCGTGCAATCACCGGCACGTCATGTACTCGGCCACGTTCGGGGCGGCAGGCCTCGGCCCGGCATCGGCGGTGCCGACGCAGGCGATCGCGCGACACGGGCTCTACTCGATCGCCTTCCGGCCGGCGGCGACGAGCGCGTTCGTCACCCTGAACACGAGCATCCCGAACGGGGCCAACTACTGCGCCGACGATGTTGCGAGCACGGTCTGGAGCGGCGGTGCCTTCGGACCGATCGCGCGCTTCGACGACGGCCTCGACGACGACGATCTCAATGGCGCGGTCGCCTACCTGTCGAACGGCAACCATGCGCTCGTCGTCTGGAACGACCAGCCCGGCAGCTGGCCCGGCAGCTACGACTGGACGGTGCGGGCCAGGCTCTGGGACGAGCTGACCGGCACGCTCGGCCCGAACGTGACGATCGAGCCCGGTGGGGTGAGTCCGTGGCGTGACATGCGCGTCGCCGATGGGCGTGGCGTCGCCGCGATCCCGGGACAGTCGGCATGGGTCGTGGCCTACGGCGGCAGCAGTTACACCGGAGCGGCCGCGACGTTCGACCCGTTCTATCGGATCGTCACCCTTACCGGCGGCACGTTGACGGTCGGACCGCAGCAGGCGCTGGCGGCGGTGAACAACGGCGTCGAGGATGGCCGACCGGTCATCGCGTTCCGCGGCACGAACGGCGTCGCCGTCTGGTCCGAGCGGGTCGGCGGTCTCGACCTCGAGGTAATGGCCGCGGTCTGGGACCCGCTGAGCGGCGCGTTCGGACCGGCCGTGCAGCTGACCGACGACGACGCCGAGGATGCGATCTGCGCCGGCCCGAGCGGCGCGAACTCGTCCGGGAACGTCATCGCGACCGACACCGGCTTCCACATCGTCTACGAACGCCAGGAACCCGGAGAGCCCGATCGCGAGCTCGCCTGGCTCTGGTTCGACGGGGTGCTCGCGAGCCACCCCGTGCGTCTGACCGACGACGGCCTCGACGACGAGCACGTCGATGCCGCGATCGACGGCAACGGCATCGTGCACCTCGCCTGGAAACAGGGACCGGTCAGCGCCGCGATCACCGCTGCGGACGAGATCCTCGTCGGCAGGCTCGCGTTCCCGACGGTCGGCACGGCGATCAACGGCGGCGCATTCGACGCCTCGGCGAAGAACGCATTCGCCAACGATCTCGTCGCGTTCGGGCCGGCGCCCGGCGTGCACCCGACCCTGGCGCCGTCGCCGCTCGCGCTGATCGCCAACTTCGGGGCGACTCCCGTGGCGAGCGGCACGACGATGCTCCAGGGCACCGTGATCCCGAACCTCGTCGCGCTCAGCCTGCTCTCGGCACCTCCGGGTAGCGAGATCGTGCTCGGCACCTCGCTCGGCGCTGTGCCGATGACCTTCACCGCGCCGGCAGGCATGGCCGGGATCCAGCTCCGCGTACAAGGCCTCGCGCTGTGGCCGGCGATCGGCTCGTTGCCGGTGCTCGCCACCAGCGACCTCAGGATCACGTTCTTGTAGGACAGCACCCGTGCGGCCCTTGCTCGCAGTGCCGCGCCTGCCCCATTCACCGACGCCGGGCGACGACGCCGGCGATCCCGGCGATCACCAGGCCCGTGCCCGCGGCGGCGAACACCAGCGCCAACATGCCTGCCAGCACCAAGGTCAGCTCGCCGCCATGCCGCCCTGGCGTCGAGCCGACGCCGCCGACGGAGAGCGCAAGAAGGAGCGCGCAAAGGCCGATCCCGAGCACGGCGACGACACCTCCCGTCCACAACAGCGGGCGATGGCTGCGCGGTCGTCGCCACGTGCTCCGTGCCAGCATGAGGCCGAGCAGCAGACTCGCCGCCAGCACCGACCCCGTCACCATCGCGAACGAACGTTCGTCGTAGCCGTGCCACTCGACCCAGACGGCGGCGGCCTTGGTGGCGAGCACCCACCCCGGCATGCCGGTCGCGATCAGCCAGCCGAACCCGTGCGCGAGTCGCGCCATCATGGACACGGTATCGACGCCGCGATGGACGCCAAGTGCGCCTGTTGCATACCGAGGATCCAGTCCATTCTGTCCATACCCGCCGATTGACCTCACGGCGGATTCGCGCATGTTTGGACGGAGCCGGTCACGGGGCCCATCGGCTACATCTCGCCGATGGTCATGCTGTTCCCGACGCCACCCGACAAACTCGTCGATGCGGCCGGGCGTCCGTACTTCCTCTGGGACTCGGACATGACCCTGGCCGACTTCAGGCAGCGCCTTCGCGAAGAAGACCGCGAAGGCCGGGCCTACTTCGTGGGCAAGCTCATGCGGCAGGCCAGGCCGGATGACGTGTTCTCGTTCGTGACCGTCGACCAGATCGTCGACCTCTGACCGCTGCTGCGGCGCTACCTCGGGCGTCAGGAAGAGTTCTGGCGCTGGTTGCTCGACTACTGGGGGTGCGGCCCTGAAGCGGCTTAGCGAGCTGCAGGCCGAAGTGCTGGCCGTGCTGGCCGGCATCGAGCCGCGGTGGACGCTGACAGGCGGCGCCGCGCTCGCCGGCTTCCATCTGGGTCACCGTCGACCCGGGATCTCGACCTGTTCTGGCATGGCCAAAGCGCGCTCGGTGAGACGCGGCGCCGCCCGAGTCCGAATCAGTTGCCGAACATCGCCTCGACCATGTTCGAGGTACCGATGCCCGTCGCAGTCAGCGCGACCGTCTGCACATAGAACAGGATGCCGCCGAAACTCTGCGCGGCCGGCACCGGGATCGAGACGTTGAGCTGGCCGTTCTGGGCGATGCCGCCGAGGTTGGCCACGATCATCGCGGCGTCGATGTAGCTCGTGCAGCCCGGGGCGTTGAGGCCGAAGGCGCTGAGCGGCAGCGGCGGGTTCTGCGGTCCGAACGAGAAGTAGGTGAAGGCCAATGGCGTCGGCGCGGCGATGCCGAACGTCATCAGGTCCCAACTGCTGCCGAGGATCGGATCGCTGCTCTGGAGCTCGAGGCCGACGCAGCCGCTGCCATGGCTCTCGTTCCAGGCGCAGGCCGCGGTCGGAAACGGCCAGGTGCGGAGCTCGAGGTCCGTGGCGCGACCGTGACCGATCAGGCCGCCGGCGCCGAAGCCGCCGGCCGGCACCGACGCAGCGCTCCAGAACGCGAGCCAGCCCCAGTGGCAGTCGTTGGCGTGGAGCGAGTTGGCCGGCACCGTCATCGAGGTGACGGCTCCGGGAGCGAGGTTCGAGAAGACCTCGTTGCCGCTGCGATCCTCGATACCGAGGCCGGTGAATCCGGAGGCCTGGACCAACGGCCCGGGCTGGTTCCAGGTGAGAGTCGTGGCGGTCGCCGACGGAAACTGCTGGATCGTGTTGAACGAAGATCCCGTCAGGTACGGCGTGTTCGGGTACTGCTCGGCACCGACGGTGAACGATTGGGTCAACACACCGAGCGTGCCGCCCGACATGGTCAGCGTGTAGCTCGCGTTGCTCGGGAACTCGGCGTTCATCGCCGCCTGGGTCGCGTAGCCGCGTGACAGCGACCAGTAGGTGCCGTCCTGCTCGAGGCTGACGCTGCCGGAGAGGTTGCCGCCGGTGAGCGTGATCAGCCCGGCATCGGCGGCGGCAGTGGTGGTGACATCGACCCCGACCTCCCATTGCCACGGTGTGGTGGGCATGGTGTTGGCCGCGGTCTGCTGGTAGATCGGGGCCTTGACGAAGTCCCACTCGGTGACCTGCGCGGACAGCGAACAGACCAGGCATGACAACCCGGGGGCGAGTGCGACGGAACGGACCTTGTCGATGATCGGTGAGTACATGGCGATGGCGTGATCTGGCCGCACCAGAACGGCGGCCACTGACGGGAGATGCCGCGACCCGAGGTGGCCGCATCAGGGACTTGCCCCGCCGACCGACGTCCCTTACGGGCCAATCCGGAATCTCCGGCGTCGACTCGGAGGCGCGGCGCTGCACGCGCGTCGGACGCGGACACAAGGACGCGATGCCACGGCGGCTTCGGCAATCGCCACATCGCGTCGATCCGTCGCCATCGACAGTTCTGTGCCGCGACAGCGAGATCGATGGTTGAATGTCACTCTCGACCCCGCTCCCTGGCCGCCGGTTGCATGCGGCCCGCGCACCGCAAGGCATGTCAGGTTCCGCCCCCGACCCAACCCCCGACCTTCCCGATAGCGTGGAGGATGCGCTCGCCGAAGCGCTGCTGCGTTCGCCGGCGGAACGGCAGCCGCGACTGGACGCCCTGCTGGCGCTGCACCCCGAGTTCGAGGCGGTGCTGCGCGCACGCATCGAGCAGGCCTGCGGCGCCGACGACGGACGGCTGCTACCCGCAAACCCGAACGAGGTGGCGGAACACGGGATCCACGCCGGCACGCACATCGACCGCTACGAACTGATCGAGCAGATCGCCGAGGGCGGCATGGGGACGGTCTGGATGGCGGCGCAGCGCGAGCCGATCCGGCGCCGCGTGGCGCTGAAGGTCATCAAGCTCGGCATGGACACCAGGCAGGTGATGGCGCGCTTCGCGGCCGAGCGCCAGGCCCTCGCCATGATGGACCACCCCCACATCGCCAAGGTGTTCGACGCCGGCAGCACGGCGCGGGGGCGGCCGTACTTCGTGATGGAGTACATCCGTGGGGTTCCGATCCTCGAGTACTGCGATCGCGAACGGGTCCGAACCGAGGTTCGGCTCGGCCTGTTCATCAAGGTCTGCCAGGCCATCCAGCACGCCCACCAGAAGGGCATCATCCATCGCGACATCAAGCCCTCGAACGTGCTCGTGACCCTGCACGACGGAGTGCCCGTGCCGAAGGTGATCGACTTCGGCATCGCCAAGGCGACCGACGGCGGGCTGACCGAGAAGACGCTGTTCACCGGGCACCGGCAGATGCTCGGCACGCCGGCGTACATGTCGCCGGAGCAGGCGGAGATGTCGGGGCTCGACGTCGACACCCGCAGCGACGTCTACTCGCTCGGGGTGCTGCTCTACGAGTTGCTGACCGGCACGACGCCGTTCGACAACAAGGACCTGCTGACCAAGGGCTTCGTCGAGATGGTGCGCACGATCCGCGAGGTCGAGCCGCAGCGGCCGAGCACGCGGATCTCGACCCTCGGCGAGTCCGCGACGGACCTCGCGGCCCGACGGCGGACCGACCGCCGCGGGCTCGGCTCGCTGCTGCGTGGCGAGCTCGATTGGATCGTCATGAAGTGCCTCGAGAAGGACCGTTCACGCCGTTACGACACGGCCGACGGACTCGCGGCCGACATCCAGCGCCATCTCGTTGACGAACCGGTGACGGCGGGGCCGCCCGGGGCGCACTACCGATTGCGGAAGTTCGTGCGGCGCAACCGCGGCCGGGTGATCGCGGGCAGCATCGTCACGGTGACGCTGGTCCTAGGGCTCATCGTGTCGGGCATGGGTTGGCGCTGGGCGCTGGACGAGAAGGACCGCGCCGATGCCGCGCGTCTCGAGGAGTCCGCCGCCCGCACCCATGCCGAACTCCTCGTCGGGTTCATGGGTGACATGCTCAAGGGCATCGGCCCCAGCATCGCCAAGGGGCGCGACATCACGATGCTCAGGGAGATGATGGACGCCGCCGCGACCAGGATCGAGAACGGCGAACTCGACTCGGCACCCGAGGCCGAGGTCCGCCTGAGCGAGACCATCGGCAACATCTACCGCGAGCTGGCGGCGTACGACGCCGCCTTCCAGATGCTGGCGCCGGCGTTGGAACTGGCGCGATCGACCTGGCCCGGCGACCACCACGAGGTGGCGCGGGCGATGAACCACATGGCGACGCTGCACTACGAGCGCGGCAATCTGTCGGCCGCCGAGGAGCTCTACCGCGACGCGCTCGCCATGGTCACGCGGCTGTGTCCGGGCGACGACCAACGCGTCGCCACGGCGCAGGGCAACCTGGCGGTGCTGCTGCAGGCCCGCGGCGAACTGGCCGAAGCCGAGCGGCTCTACCGCGAGTCGCTGGCGATGAACCGGCGCCTGTTCGCGGGCGATCACCGCCGAATCTCCTGGAGCATGCAGGCGCTGGCGACGCTGCTCAGCGTCCGCGGCGACCTCGACGGCGCCGAGCCGCTCTATCGCGAGTCGCTGGCGATGAACCGGCGGCTGTTCCCCGGCGACGGCCCCCGCGTCGCCACCGGCCTCGGCCACCTGGCCATCCTGCTGCACTCCCGCGGCGACCTCGACGGCGCCGAGATCCACTACCGTGAATCGCTGGCGATGAATCGGCGGCTGTTTCCCGGCGACCATCCGAACGTGGCGACGGGCCTGAACGCGCTGGCGATGCTGCTGCGTGACCGCGGCGAGTTGGAGGAGGCCACCCGACTCTTCGTCGAGTCGATGGAGATGTCGCGGCGGCTGTTCCCCGGCGACAGCCCGAACCGCGCCGCCGACCTCGATGCGCTGGCCAGCCTCTACTGGTCGCAGGCCGAACTCGACAAGGCGATCCCGCTGTTCGAAGAGGCCCTGGCGGCGCGCGAGGCGAAGCTCGGACGCCGACACATCGACACGCTGACGACGATGGCGAAGCTCGGCATGAGCTACCGCGAGGCCGGCCGCTTCGCCGCTGCCATCCCGTTGCTCGAGGAGTCCGCCATGGCCTCGCTCGAGCAGCCGTCGCTGGTGTTGGCGCGACCGGCGCTGCTCGAGGTCTATGCCGTGGCGGGCGAGCTGGTCGCGCCGGGCGCCACCGACCGCGCCGTCGAGCTGGTGCGCAGGATCGCCGCCGCCGAAGCCGCGCCCGTTGATCGTGTCGCGGCCGTCGAGCAGATGTCGCGGCACGCCGGGGCCCTGCTCGGCCTGCGCCAATGGGGCGAGGCCGAGCCGCTGCTCGCCGAGTGCCTCGCCATCCGCAGGGCACAGGATCCCGATGCCTGGCAGACCTTCCGTTGCGCCTCGCGCCACGGCGGCGCGCTGCTCGGACAGGGCCGCCTGGCGCAGGCGAAGCCGCTGCTGTTCGAGGGCTACCGCGGGCTCGAGGCGCGCGCGGCCGACATTCCGATCACGGCCGGTTCATGCCTGCGGCGAGCCGTCGAACGCGTCGTCCGGTTCTGCCAGGTCGCCGGCACCGAGTCCGAGCTCGCGAACTGGCAGCAGGTTCTCGACGCCACATCGGACAGGAACGGGAGCCCGGCGGCCGGCGCGGGCGGGAGGTGACATGACCGATCGATCCCGTTCGCTCAACACGCGCTGGTCGATGCTCGACGAGTTGCAGGACAGGGGCGCGGAGGATACCTGGCGCTGGTTCATCGACCGCTACCGCTCGTACATCCGCACCTGTCTGCATCGGCTGATCCGCCCCGGGGAGCAGGCCGAGCAGGCGGTGGACGAGTTCTGGAGCTACCTCTTCGCGAGCTCGGTGATCGCGAACGCCGATCGCAACCGCCGCTTCCGCACCTACCTCGCCGGCACCGTGCGCCACTTCGCCTTCGCCTGGCTGCGCGCGCATGCGAGCGACGCGACCGAGGCTGCCGTCGAAGCCGCCTCGAGCGAACCGGACCCGTCGCGACGCTACGAGGAACAGGACATGCTCCTGTGGACGCGGCAGGTAGTGCAGCTCGCGCTCGCCGAGCTGGCGAAGGGCAGTGCCGACCAGGCGCAGGCGCTGCGCTGGTTCTACGGCCTGCCCGCATCGATCGACGACGACGGCGGCGAGCCGCGGCCCGCATCATGGATCGCCGCGCAGCTCGGCCTCAAGACCAACGCGGCGCACCAGCTGGTGTTCAGGGCGCGCAACCGACTGCGGGCATGCATCGAGAACGAGCTGCGCGAGACCGTGCTCGCCCGCGAGGATCTCGATGACGAGCGGCGGCTGGTCTACGCGGTGATCGCGCAGGAGAACCCGGGCTTGGAGCCGGAAGCGGACGAGCGCCGGTAGCCGCAGCGTGGTCATTCGACCTACGCCGAAGCGACCGTTGATTGGACTCGAGCCGACGTCGCGGGCATGATCGGTGCATCCACTCATCTGCTGGAGACAGGCCATGAAGAAGACCCTGATCCTGCCGACCGACGAGAAGCGGCTGGCCCGTGAGATGTTCAAGCATTACCTCGATGACGAGCCCTACGTGCTGCTCGTCGTCTTCGGCAAGGGAGACAAGCAGTTGATCGCCGCCAAGCGGGCTTCGAAGCTCGCCGGCAAGGACGACGACGCCC
>JAGQRA010000416.1 GCA_020425885.1 Planctomycetota bacterium
CGATCATGGCCGGGATGGCGAGGTACGGCGCGGTCGTGAACCAACCACCGAGATGCGGGTTGCCCGCGGTCGCGAGGTTGAACGACAGCAGCTGCAGATGCTGCGCGGTCGGATCGGCGAGCAGCAGCGAGTCCTGTTCGGCCCAGCTCTGGCGCAGCACCGCGGCGTCTGCGATGCCGGTGGCGAGGCCATGTGGGACCGGCCAGTCGCGAAAGCGCCCGGGGGAGTGCTCGCGGCCCATGGCCAGCTGCAGTTCGTGGGCACCGGTCGCATCGCCGAGCCAGAACGCGTCGGCGATCCGGTTGCCATCGAGATCCAGGGTGCCGAACCGTCGCAACCGCGCCGCCAGCGCCACGCCCGCGGCGTCGCGAAAAGGCACGTGGGCCATCGCCTCGGGGGCCGCGGGAAACTCGAGCGTGCTTGCCACTGGAGCACCGGGGAGCCGCGGTCCCTGCGGGGTCGCACTCAGAAGCGGGGCGACGCTCGTAATGAGCAAGCTGACGAGGGTGGGGCAGGTCATGGCTCGGGCCGACGGCAGGGAACGGCGAGCATAGCACAGTCGCCCGATCGGGTAACCCGCGGGTAACCCGCGGGTGACCGGGGCGGGCCATCGTCAGCAGCGTCAAGGAAACCGAGCAGGAGCCGGGCCCCCTGCCAAGGTATGGACCGGCGCCTGCTCGTTGCCGGATGGACCGTCCATCCGGGTCGGACCGGCCCGAAGGGCCGGTCGGTCGTGCTTGCCTCGAGGGGCCGGATCGCCGGAGTTCATCCGGATATTCCGAGTCGCTCTTCCGGGCCCGGCGACAGGCTCCCCGGCGACGGTCGGCGCGTTCACTTCCTGGTGCCGCCGGGCTCGTTCGTCTCCGGTCCGAGCACCTGCATCAGACGGTCGACATCGCCGAGGAACTTGCCGAGGCCGTCGAGGTCCACCGGGGTCGCATTCGGGGCGCCTTCGCCGGAGGGCTGCAGCAGGCGGGCGCGCTCGTGTTCGCGGGCGCCTTCGTCGTAGTGACCCAGCCGGTCGAACATCCGCGCCGCCTCGAGATGGACGAACAGGTCGCCTTCGAAGCGCGAGCGCAGCTGGCGCATCGTCACCAGGGCCTGGCCGATGTCGCCCTCGAGTTCGAGGATCCTGGCCCGCGCCACCGCGACGCGTGGATCGTCGTCGCCGGCCGTGGCCAGCACCTCCTTCGCCCTGGCGATGGCGGCCTTCTGCTCGTTGCCGGTGGCCTGCGCGGCAAGGGTCAGCAGGTAGTCGGCGACGAGGGCCCGCGTCCTGGTGTCCGGCGCGATCACCAGCAGGTTGGTGAGGTCGTGTTGCAGCCGTCTGACCGAGTCGCGATCGCCGAGCCGCCGCAGCGCGTCGATGCGCAGGTGGAGGATCTCGGGCGCCGTCACGCCGAGCAGCTGCTCGGCCATGTCGAGGTCGAAGATGGCGTCGCCGTACTGCTCGAGTCGGGCATGGGCCTTGGCCCGCACCAGCCAGGCGAGGTGCAGGGAATCGTCGCGCTCGATGACCGCCGAGGCCGCCGCGGTCGCCGCCAGCAACAGCTCGCGGCGCTCGGCCGCGGAACGGACCTGACCGCGCTCGTCGCGGATGGTCGCG
>JAGQRA010000417.1 GCA_020425885.1 Planctomycetota bacterium
CCGAAGTTGACCGGGTCGCGGTCGGCGACGGTGACCATGCGGCCGTCCGGTGTGCGGTCGGTGACGGACTGATGCAGGATGCCGCGCTGCATGGCGAGGCTCATCAGGTGCTCGGTGTTGGCGACGTGCTGGTTCATGGTTCGAAGTCCGATCGAGATATGGGCAGTGGGGGTTGCGGCCGGCGGTCGTGCCTGCCGGCATCGCTCTCACGCCGAAGCGGCGTCGCGCGAAACACGTCGACCCGTGTTTTCCTCGCACGTGTCGGTGGCTCGCACGAGACGTCGCCAGCCCTGCCACAGACTCGGCACGTTGGCCTGGCGATAGGGCGAGCTCAGCGGCAGCCCGCGCAGCAGTCGGCGATGCGCCTCGGCCAGCGCGTGGTACGGCAGGTACGGCGCCAGGTGATGCAGCGCGTGGAACCGCAGCCCGATCGGACAGAAGAGGCGCGTCAGCGGCCCGCCGCTGTCGACGTTCACCGAATCGGTCACCTGGGCGAGGGCGTTGCGACCCTCGGCCTGTTCGACGTAGAGGTGCGTGCAGCCGAGTGCACGGAAGGTGTTGAGTGTCGCCACGCCGACGAGCACCGCCGCCCACGTCCAGACCGCGGTCGCGGCCGGGGTGAACAGACCGGCTGTCAGCACCCAGGCCCAGAGCGTGCAGACCACGTCGATGCGCGCAGCCTCGGCCGCGGCCGCGCCGCGCAACCGAGGCGCCTCGAAGGGCAGGCGCATGGACAGGTGACCGAACCGCGGCAGCACCTCGCGCCGGACGACCGGCAGCAACCAGCCGAGCGGGCCGAGCAGGCCGAAGCGCAGCAGCATCGCCAGCGGGAACGCGAAGTTCAGCAGCAAGAGCCGCAGCGCCATGCGCCGGCAGCGCCCGCGCAGTTGCTCGTATTCGCCATCCTCGCGGGTGCCGTAGGTGTCGGCGCTGTGGTGGTGTTGGTGCAGCGGCTGGTAGAGCAACAGCGGCACCAGTGCCGGGACGCCGAGGATGGCGTGCCATACGTGCCGGACGATCCGGAGCCCTGGCTGGTGACAGAGCTCGTGGATGAACATCAGGGCGCGGTAGATCATCGCCGACGCGACTGCGACGCACAGGACGCGTGCCGCGATCGGCCATGCCGACCACGCCGCGAGGGCGAACGCGCCCCAGCCAATGGCCGCCGAGCCGATCACGTCGGCGAGGTAGCGACGGCTCGAGGCGTGCCGCAGGTCCTGCGTCAACCGGCGCACGGTGGTGAGCTCCGAAGTTGGCTCGGGTGCGGTTGACACCGCGAGGTGGAGCCGCGCGGGCGATGGTCCGGTGTCTTCGACCGGGGCGAGGGTCGCAGCTTGCTCGTGCATGGGATCGGATCCGTATCGAAGTGGCGGAAGCGGGCCGGCGGGAGTCGCCGGCCAACAGCGGAGCGGGCCCTGGGCCCGCATCAATCGCGCCGTGTCAGTCGCGCACCCGGGCCGCAATCGCATTCGTCGAGGTGACCTCGCCGGTCGTGCCGTCGATCACCGCGCCCTGCATCGCGATCGGCAGGCCGACGTAGGCAGCGACGTTCGGGATCGCGATCGCGAACTGCTGGCTCGGCTGCAGCGTGATCCCGAGCGTCAACGACGAACCGAGGTACGACATGCATCCGACCGCGAACGGCGGCGTCGGCTGCGGCGTGCCGGCGGTCGGCAGGCCGAGGTCGACGAGCACGGCGCCGAGTCCGTTCTGCGGCACGCCGCTCAACGTGCACTGGAACGAGGTCCCGAGCACCGGCAGCGTGTC
>JAGQRA010000418.1 GCA_020425885.1 Planctomycetota bacterium
CCCCCTTGGCGGTCTCGGCGGGGCGGACGCTGATGCCGACCTGGCGCGCCGGTCGATGGGTCTGGCCCTCGGCGGTGACGGTGACGATGCCCGGCTTCACGTTCTCGATGCGGAACGAACCGTCGGCGGCGGTCCGGACCGACGCCCCCCGGCCACCGAGCATGCCCTCGATGCCGTGCCCCGACCCGACGTCGCCGGCTTCCGACACGGCGCGAACGCGGCTGCCCTCGAGCGGCGTGCCATCCGTGGCCTGCAGCACACCCTCGATGGCCGCCAGGCGATCGACCCGCAGCACGAGGCTGCCGGTGCCGACGCGGACGTTGGCCGCGATCGCCGCCGAATGACCGGCGCCATAGGCACGAACGGTCGCCGTCTCACCTTCGAGGCCGGACAAGGTAAACATGCCGCGCTCGTCGGTCTGCGTCGCCTCGCCGGCCGAGAACCGCTCGATGTCGATGCCGCCATTGGCCTCGGCCCGCTTGGCGCCGACCGTGATGCCGACCACGGGGTGTCCGAGGTCGTCGAGGACCTGGCCGGCGATGGCGCGACCGCGCGCCACCTCGAGCACGATGCCATCGACCCGCTCGCCGTTGCTCACCTCGACCTCGGTCGAGGCCGGCAGGAACTGCGCCGATTCGGTGCGCAACGTCCAACTGCCGCGGCGCAGCTTGCCGATCGTGAACTGGCCCTTGTCGTCGGTCTTCGACGAACTCGTCGAGCCGATGGCGATCATGCCGGAGCCGGCCGTGACCGAGACGCCGGCGGCCGGCACGCCGTGCTCGTCCCTGACCGTGCCCGCGATCTTCGCGCTGCGGCACACGACGATCGCGCCGAGATCCTGATCTCCCGCGCTGGCATGGATGGGCCGCGCGTCGACCTCGAAGATCAGCTCGTCGTCGGGCAATTGGAGCCTCGCCGAATGCTCGCCGGCGAGGGTGAACTCGAACGCCCCGTTCGCGCCCGTCGTCAGTTCGGTTCGCGGACGACCTTCGGCAGGTGGCACGAAGAACTCCGACGCATCCGGATTGCGCCAGCTCGCGACGCGCATGGCGACGCCAGGCATCGGCCGGCCTTCGCCATCGACCAGCCGGCCGCGGATCGTCACGGCCTGCGGTCCGGTCTGACCCGTTGCCGAAGTGCCGGCTTCGACCCGTTCGCCGGCAGGGGACATCTGCCCGGTCGCGCTACCCTCGACGCCGGTGACGTCACCACTCGCCGTGCCCGCGGGCGCTGCATCCGTGACCGGAGGCTCGGCCACCTGTTCAAAGGCAGACGGGGCGAAGGTCGTATCGGGTCGGATCGAGGTCGTGTCCCCGCGCAGCAGGAACCAGGTGGCGAGGGCCAGGACGACCAAGGCGAGAACGAGCAGCAGGGACTTGTTGGGCATGGCGCGTGGCGTGGCGCGGAGGACGGCGAGTCTACACGACCACCATGGGCACGAACTCCCATCGTGCTTGGCGCACCTCGCCCGAAGTGCGAGACTTCACGCCATCCCGACCCCGTTCGCCCATGCCGACCCTCCAGCACTTCAAGCAGCGTCGCAAGCAGTTCCTGGCCGCCATCGAGACCCCGGTCCTGCTGATGGCAGGCAGCTGGATCTCGCGCAACTACCCGGCCAACTGGAACCCGTTCCGAGCCGACAGCACCTTCCTGTTCTTCTTCCCGAACCCGGAGCCGAACTCGGCGGCGCTGTTCGATCCGAAGGACAACTCGGTCACGGTGTTCCTCGACGAGCGCACGCCGGAGGATGCCTTGTGGCACGGCGCCGTGCCCGGCTTCGCCGAGATGAAGAGGACGCTCGGTGTCGACGCGATCGAGAAGCGCGCCGACCTCGAGCGGATCGTCGCCGGCAAGTGCGGCAAACGGCAGGTCCGTGGCCTCGCGGTGGCCGATCCGACGGCGACCGCTGCGGCGAAGAAGATCACCAAGGAGCGCCTCGACTTCGCCTCGGCCAAGAAGATCGGCCATCCCGACCTGCTGCTCGCGATCGCCAAGCTGCGCAGCATCCGCAGCTCCGAGGAGGTCGCCGAGATGCGCGCCGCCGCCGCCGTCACGCGTGAGGCCCACGTCGTCGCCATGGCGCGCACGCGACCGGGCATCTACGAGCAGGAACTCGTAGGCCACGTCGAAGGCACGTTCGCGCGTCACGGTTGCGTCGCCGCCTACAACACGATCCTGTCGGTGCGCGGCGAGGTGCTGCACAACCACTCACACGACAATCTGCTGCACGACACCGATCTGGTGTTGCTCGACGCCGGCGCCGAACGCCCGAGCGGCTACTGCGCCGACGTCACCCGGACCTGGCCCGTCAACGGCCGCTTCTCGCCGGAGGCGCGCGACATCTACGACATCGTGCTCGCCGCTGAGGTCGCGGCGATCAAGGCGGTCAGCCCCGGCGTCCGCTACCGCGACCTCCACCTGACGAGCTGCCGCGTCATCGCCGACGGCCTGACCCAGCTCGGGCTGATGAAGGGTGACCCCGACGAGCTCGTCGCCGACGGCGCCCACGCGCTGTTCTTCCCGCACGGCGTCGGCCACCTGCTCGGCATCGACGTCCACGACATGGAGGGCTTCGGCGATCTCATCGCCTACGCCCCGGGTCGCAAGCGCAGCAAGCAGTTCGGCACCGGCTACCTGCGCCTCGACCTCGACCTCGAGCCGGGCATGTGTTTCACGATCGAACCCGGCATCTACTTCGTCCCGGCCATCCTGCGCGACGCCGAGTTCAGGCGGCTGTTCAAGGGTCGGGTCGACTTCAAGCGCGCCGAGGAGTACCTGACCAGCAACTCGCTGCGCGGGTTCGGCGGCATCCGCATCGAGGACGATGTGCTCTGCACCGAGTCCGGCTACGACGTGCTCACCGCCGCCGTGCCGAAGGAACGCAAGGCGGTCGAGGCGCTGGTCGGCAGCGCCGGCGCCTGATCGGCAACAGGCGAATACGATGTTCGACGCCTTCGCCCGGGCCATCGGTCAGCTCTTCGACCCGCGCATCCTGCGCGTCCTCGGCCTCTGCGTGCTGCTCAGCGTGCTCTGCATCGTGCTCGCCTGGCTCGGCGTCGCCTGGCTGCTGTCGTCGCGGCTGGTCGAGACCGAGTGGCTCGAGACCACGATCGACGTGCTCGGTGTCGTCGCCACCCTGGCGCTGACCTACCTGCTGTTCCCGCTGCTCGCGAGCGCATTCGTCGGCCTCTTCCTCGACAAGATCGCGCGCGCCGTCGAGGCCAGGCACTACCCGCACCTGCCGGCGGCTCCCGGGCTGCCGTTCTGGTCCGGCCTCGGCGCCAGCCTGCGCTTCCTGGTGCTGATCGTGGTCGTCAACCTGCTGCTGCTGATCCTGTTGTTGTTCCCGGTGGCCTATCCGGTCGGCTACCTGGTCGGCAACGGCTACCTCGTCGCCCGCGAGTACTTCGAGCTGGTCGCGTTCCGCCGCCTGTCGCCCTCGGCGGCGCGCACGATGCGGTCACGACGCGGCGGCGAACTGCTGCTGCTCGGGGTCGTCACCGCATTCCTGTTCACGGTGCCGTTCGTCAACTTCATCGCGCCGGTGATCGCGACCGCGGCGATGGTGCACCGTTTCGAGGCGTGGCGCGCCGCCGACGATCACGCCGCGGGCGGCGGGTAGACGATCACCGGCACGTGCGCGTGCCGGATCACCAGCTCGGCGATCGAACCGAGCAACAGCCGGCGCAGACCCGACCGACCGTGGGTCGCCATCGCGATGTAGTCGGCCCGCTGCGCGGCGGCGTAGTTGACGATCGCATGCGCGACATCGGTCGCGTCGAGAACCACGGCGCCATCGCAGATCTGAGGCCCCAGCTCGCCGGCGAGCTTGTCGACCTCGACCTGCCAGTCGGCCTTGATCTGTCCGCGATCGGGGAAGGACGCCACCAGGCCGCCACCGGAGGGCTCGAATGGCAGCTCCTCCAACACGGCGACCAGCCGGATCTTCATGCCGAGCTTGGTGGCGAGGTCGCGAGCAGGGCCGAATGCCCGCTTCGACTCCTCGGAGAGATCTGTCGTGAGGATGATTCCAGGCATGAGTTCAAGTTGGGCCAGGGAACCCGAGGGCACCATCCGCACATCGGCTGATTGGCAGGATCATGCGAAAGTACGGCGCTGGACGTAGTGTTCTACCAGAGGCAGGCGATCGCCTGTCGGAGCTGCACCATGAAAGCCAAACGCGAGAGCAGTCCCGTCGATCTGGAGTCCCTCTGCGCCGCCGATGTGATGCAGCGGGAGCTCGTGACCGTGCAGGCCTCCGACTCGATCGAGGAGGTCGAGCGGATCATCGCCGACGCCAAGGTCAGCGGCGTGCCGGTCATCGGTGACGGCGGGCGCATCATCGGCATCCTCTCGACCAGCGATCTCGTCAGCCGCTATGCCGCCGACGACGACCATGAGTCGCCGCACTTCGACACCGCGGACGAAGACGAGGACGACGAGCTCGTCGACTACGAGCCCGACTCCAACCGCGTCTGCGCCGCCGATGTCATGACGCCCGAGATCCAGAGCATCCCGTCGAGCACGCCGCTGCGCGAGGTCGCGCGCCGTATGGCCGACGGCGAGATCCACCGCCTGCTCGTGGTCGACCAAGGCCGCCTCGTCGGGCTGGTCAGCACGCTGGACGTGATCCGCGCCATCGCTCGCTGAGCGGCGTGACGAACCCGCTGCCTGCTGGGGACTTCACGGCAGGCAGATCGACAGATCGGTGAACCGACCGATAGGACCAAGCCGCCGGCCGTTCGGTCATCACCTTGGACAGTCGACCGGCCTCGGGGTGTTGGAGGCCGTACCATTTAACGCAATTGCCAGACCTGTCCAGCTGGGTGCTGACCAATGCCCAGGGTACACTCTTCCGTAGGTGGGTCCTGTAGGTGGAGCTCGCGCATGAACACGATGTCTGTTTGGTCCCTCACCATTCTCGCGGAACTCGTAGTGGCGACCACGTGCCACGCGCAGTGCGCAACGACATGGCAATCGGGCGATGCGATCCCGGGCCTCAGCAAGTGGGCCTATGCCTCGACATCGTGGGATCGCGACGGCGCCGGACCCGAGCCGGCGGTGCTCGTGGTCGGCGGCTGGTTCGTGGCGGCGGGTGACATCATCGCCA
>JAGQRA010000419.1 GCA_020425885.1 Planctomycetota bacterium
CTCGTCGTCGATCTCGCCGACGATCTCCTCGAGCACGTCCTCGAGGGTCAGGATCCCGACCGTCGAACCGTACTCGTCGACGACGATCGCCATGTGCCGCTTCTCGAGCTGGAAGCGCCGCAGCAGGTGATTGAGCAGAGCGCTCTCGGGCACGACGAGCACCGGGATCAGCAGGTTCTCCCATTTCGGCTCCTGGTGATCGTAGAGGGAGTAGAGCAGTTCCTTGGTCAGGATGACGCCGCTGGTGTCGTCGAGTTCGCCGGTCGGGGTGTAGGGGAATCTGCTGTGGCCGCTGCGCCGGATGCGATCGAGGTTGTCGCGCGCCGAGTCGGTGCCGGACACGAAGCTGACGCGATTGCGCGGCACCATGACGTCCCTGGCCTTGCTGTCGCGGAGCCTGGTCGCGTTCTCGATGATGCGGGCGGTGATGGAACCGAAGGCGCCCTGCTCTTCGCCGACCGCGGTCAGCACCCTGATCTCCTCGAGCGAGGTGGTCGCCACCGGCGACTTCGGCGCGACCAGCTTCGACAGCACGCGCGTCAGCAGCAGCGCCGGGTAGAGCACGATCATCGTGACCCGCACGAGGTGGGCGACCGGCACGCAGAGTCGATTGGCGTGGACGACGCCGATCGTCTTCGGCACGATCTCGGTGAAGGCCAGCACGCTGACGACGAACGCCGAGGCGAACCACATCGGGTTGACATCGCCGAAGGCATCCTCGAACTGGGCCGTTGCCAGCGCCGCACCGCCGGAATTGGCGATGGTGTTGAGGACCAGGATCGCGGAGATCGGGCGGTCGGGCTCGCGCTTCCAGCGCTGCAACAGGAGGCCGATGTGACTGCCGGAGCGAGCCAGCGACTCGACCCGGGCCGGGCCGACGCTGAGCAACGTCGCCTCGGCCAACGAGCAGAGGAACGAGAACAGCAGCGAGAAGGCGACGGCGAGTATGAACAGCAGCATCTCAGGCGGCCCGGACTCTCTGGCGGCCGGGTGGCTGGCGGTCGAGGTTACCGGATGGGTGCGCTCCGGGCAGTACGGTTTGCCGGCGCCGACTCAGGCGCAGGGCCCTCGGTCAGGTCCTCGAGTGCGCCGCCCCAGTCGGCGAGTTCGCGCCGACCCTTCGGCGAGATCGTGTAGTGGCCGATGCGGACCCGTTCGAACCAGCCGTAGTGGTTGGCCTGCAGGATCGGGCCGGCGCGCTCGACGCCGGTCCGTTCCCGCACCAGGCCGACCGCGAGCGTGCCGGCCGTGGCGATCGCGTGCGCGCAACGCAGCGCGTCCTGGCGATAGGCCGTCAGTCGCGGGCGCGACGACGAGCCACCGGTCTCGGGGTCGCCGACTCGTTCGGCGAACTCCTTGAGCAGGTGACGACGGCGCGGCTTGTCCGATCGCGGTCGATATGGCCCCGGGTCGAGCACGGCGGTGACCCGCCCGCGGGTCGAGACCGTGAGCAGGCCGAGCCCGAGGCGTCGCAACAGTCCGGTGACCTGCCGCCGGCGCGTCGACCATGCCGCGCTGCCGCCGTGACCCTCGGCGAAGGCGATGTAGACGCTGGCGCTGATGGCGAGGCGGTCGATGGCCTGCAACACCAGGGCGAGGTTGAGGCGCTGCTTGAGTTCGACGATCACCGGCGGTTCGTCGGCGCGGACGGCGACGAGGTCGCAATCGTCGATCTCACCCTTGACGGCGTAGCCCTGCTGCTCGAGGAAGCGCTTGATCGGTGGATAGAGATCGGCCTCGGCCATGGCGCAGCGGGTGGGGTTCAGGCCGAACGCCAGATCACCTCGGTGACCGACCGGACGCCGGCCGCGTGGAACTTCGGCGGGGCCTCGGCGATGGCCTCGCGTTCGTCGATGCGCTCGAGCCGCGGCCAGTAGCCGAGGACTTCGGCGGCGGGCACCGCGAACGGCGGCCCGGCGACCAGCGTCTGGTCGTACTCGAAGGTGATGACGAGCCGCTCGGGACCGGGACGCAGCAGGCTGTCGGTGTGCGCGGCATAGCGCGGCCGGATCTCGGGCGGCAGCGCGGCCAACGCGGCGCGGTCGTAGTGGGCGTCGGCGGGCTCGGTCCGAAAGGCGAAGTAGTCACCGCAGTGCAGCGTGATCGCCGGTCGCGTCGTCACGTAGGCCGGCATGGCGCCGTCGCGCCGCGTCGGCTCCAACCCCTGTTCGGCGAAGAAGTCGCGGATCGCACGGTCGGCGAGTTCGACGCCCTGCACGTCGTGGCCGCGCTCGGCGAGCCAGCGCAGGTCCAGCGACTTGCCGCACAGGGGTACCAGCACGCGGCGGCCGCGCGCCTGCCAGTATCGCTGCAGGCCGGTGCTGCCGTGCGGCTGATGCCAGCCGGTGCGGCCCTCGTCCCAGCGTTGGATCCAGTTCTCGGTCATCGTGACGAGGATCGATACCATCGCCACCGCCACGACGCGAGCACCGTCCGCATCGGCCGGCGCAGTGCCGCAAGTCCGACCCGACCGCGACCGCGCGGCTCAGGCCGACTGCAGCTCGATCGTCTCCTGGCAGGAGAACGTGTAGGCGCCGTTGCGTACCCTGACGCTGACCTTCGACCCGGCGCCGAGTTCGTGGTCGAGGATCATCTCGGTCAGCGGGTCCTCGATCTCGCGCTTGATCAGGCGCCGCAGCTCGCGCGCGCCGAACTCCTCGGAGAAGCCCTGCTTGGCCAGCAGCACGCGCACGCTCGGCGACCAGGAGAGCCTGATGCCGCGGCGGTCGAGCAGCTCGCCGACCTCGCGCAGCATGTTGCCGGCGATGCGCTCGCAGACCTTGCGGTCGAGGGCGTTGAAGACCACGACCTCGTCGATGCGGTTGACGAACTCGGGGCGGAACGACTCGCGCAGCGCCTCGAGCGTCAGCGTGCGGACATCGAGGTCCTGCAGGCTCTGGCGGACGTGGGCGGAGCTGAACCCCATGCGCGTGCGCACCGCGTCGATCTTCTCGATGCCGAGGTTGCTCGTCATCAGGATCAGGGCCTGGTGGAACGAGACCGTGTGTCCCTTGCTGTCGGTGATGATGCCCTCGTCGAGCAGCTGCAGCAGCAGGTTGTGGACCTTGTAGTGCGCCTTCTCGACCTCGTCGAACAACACGACGCTGTTCGGCTTCTTCTTGATCGCCTCGGTCAGGAAGCCGCCCTCGTTGTGGCCGATGTAGCCCGGCGGCGAACCGATCAGCTTGGCGTACTCGTGCGGCAGCGCGTACTCGCTGCAGTCGACGCGGATCATCGCCGCCGGGTCGTCGAACAGGTTGCGGGCCACGGCCTTGGCGAGCTCGGTCTTGCCGGTGCCGGTGCGGCCGACGAGCAGGAAGGTGCCGACCGGGTTGTTCGGACGCTTGAGGCCGACCGCCGCCTTCTTGACGGCGCGGACCAGCGTGCTGATGGCGTCGTCCTGGCCGATGATCTGCTGGCGCAGCGAGCGGTCGAGCGAGTTGACCCGGCGGAACAGGGCCTGACGCGCGGCGTCGTTGCCCGGTCGCGGCATGAACGGGTCGTCGAGGTCCTGGGCGGTGCCGCCGGCGGACTCGGACGGGATGCTGACCTGGTGGATCTCGAGCGACGGATTGACGTCGATGCAGATCTGGTAGACCAGCTCCTCGACGATCTCGAAGTCATAGCCCTCGTCCATGCGCCGCACGGCCAGCAGGATCTCGGCCTCGAACGTCGGCACGCAGGTCTCGACGATGCGGCTGCGATAGGTCGACTTGTTGGTCAGGGGCGAGGAGTGCAGCTCCTGCAGCAGCTCTTCCGAACAACATCTGACCTTGATGAACTCGTCGATCAGGTCGAAGTACTTGATCACGAATGCTGCCCCTGGTTGTTTCAACGCGATGCCCCCTGTGAGTCGTTCAAGGCGCTACTGTCTTCGGGCAACCGAGGTCGCCGACTTGATGGTTGGCTGAAGATCTCGCACCCCTCGCACCGTCTCTTTTTCCTCAAGAATGACCTCTGCAATGAAGTTGCTCGCGGTGTTGGTTCACCGTGGCCTGATCTCGGCCGGGGTCGCGCAACAGGCCCTGGCTTCGGGTGATGTCGAGGCCCACCTGATCGCCTGCGGCGCCTGCTCGCTGGAGGAGTGGCAGCGATGGCAGCGGACCGATGGCGACACCCGCCCCGAGCTGTCACGTTACGAGCTTGGCGAGCTGCTCGGCGAAGGCGGCGTCGGGCGGGTTTTCGCCGCCACCGATCGCACCGACGGCAGGCGCGTCGCCCTCAAGGTGCTGCGCGCCGAGCTCGCCGCCGACAAGGTCCAGGCCGAGCGCTTCGTGCGCGAGGCCAGGCTGCTGATGGAGCTGTCGCACCCGCACCTCGTCAAGGGGCTGCGCGTCGCGCGCGAGGGTGCTGTGATGTTCATGGCGATGGAGATCGTCCCCGGTCGCTGCCTGCAGGACGTCCTCGGCGAACGAGAACGGCTCGACGAGGAGACGGCGCTGCAGATCGTCGTCGACGTCGCCGGCGCGCTCGACGCGCTGCACGCCCGCGGCCTGGTGCACCGCGACGTCAAGCCCGGCAACGTGCTGTGGTCGGAGGAACGCGGTGCCGTGCTGATCGACCTGGGTTTCGCCGTCGAGCGCGGCAGCGACGACGGCGGCGAGACCACGGCCGGGACCGTGCACTACATCGCGCCCGAGCAGGCGCGCGGCAAGGGCGGCCTCGACGTCCGCGCCGACATCTACTCGCTCGGCGCGACGCTCTACCATCTGACCACCGGTTCGCTGCCGTTCGAGGGCGAGACCAGCGACGAGGTGCTGGCCAAGCAGGTGCTCGAGTCGCTCTCGGGCGATCGCATCCGCGCGCTCGATCTGTCGCCGCAGCTGCACTACTACCTCGAGAAGATGATGGCCAAGGACCCGGAACTCCGGTTCCAGGACCCGTCGCACCTGCGGCGCGAGATCGAGGCGTTCCTGCAGCAGCGACGAACGCAGCGCGAGCTCGAGGACCGGCAGCAGCGCGACAAGCCGCGGCTGGGTCAGTCGCGGCCGGGCACGTCGCGGTTCGGCGGCCGCGCGGCGAAGCCAGGGCACGGTTCGCGTCATCGTCGCCGGCGCTGACGCATGGCGGGGTCGCAGGAGTTCCCGTTCCGATTCCGTTGCCGGCGTTCGGGCAACTGCTGCGCGATCCCCGGCGGCTTCGTGCGCGTCGACGATGGTGACGTCACGGCCATCGCCGCGCACCTCGGACTCGGTGAGGACGCGTTCAGGAGCCGGTTCGTGCAACCCGACGGCGTGCGCCTCAAGGACGGA
>JAGQRA010000420.1 GCA_020425885.1 Planctomycetota bacterium
GTCGGCCGAGATGACCAAGTACGCGGCCAACGCGATGCTGGCGACCAAGATCTCGTTCATGAACGACATCGCCAACCTCTGCGAGCGCCTCGGCGCCGACGTCAACGAGGTGCGCAAGGGCATCGGCAGCGACCCGCGGATCGGCAACCGCTTCATCTATCCCGGCATCGGCTACGGCGGCAGTTGCTTCCCGAAGGACGTCAAGGCGCTGGTCCGGACCGGGCGCGAGAGCGGCTACGAGCTGCGCATCCTGCAGTCGGTCGAGGACGTCAACGAGGATCAGAAGCACGTGCTGGTCGGCAAGATCAGGCAGCAGTTCGGCGACGACCTGCGGGGCCGTCACTTCGCGATGTGGGGGCTCAGCTTCAAGCCCGAGACCGATGACATGCGCGAGGCGCCGGCGCTGGTGATCTGCGGTCAGCTGATCGAGGCCGGCGCCACGGTCACGGCCTACGACCCGGTCGCGATGCCGGAGTGCCGGCACATGATCGGCGACAAGATCGGCTATGCCAAGGAGGCCTACGCCGCGCTCGAGGGCGCCGACGCGCTGCTGCTCGTCACCGAGTGGCGTGAGTTCCGCGTGCCCGACTGGGATCGCGTCAAGGCGGCGCTGAAGCAGCCGGTCGTCATCGACGGCCGCAACATCTACAGCGGCGAGGAGCTGCGCGGGATGGGCTTCACCTACAGCGGCATCGGAGTGAAGTGACATGCCCAGGATCCTGATCACCGGCGCCGCCGGCTTCCTCGGCTCGCACCTGTGCGACCGCTTCATGAAGGAGGGCTACGAGGTCGTCGGCATGGACAACCTCATCACCGGCGACCTCCGCAACCTCGAGCACCTGTTCCCCGACAAGGCGTTCAGCTTCTACAACCACGACGTCAGCACGTTCATCCACGTGCCCGGACCGCTCGACTACATCCTGCACTTCGCCTCGCCGGCGTCGCCGATCGACTACCTCAAGATCCCGATCCAGACGCTCAAGGTCGGTTCGCTCGGCACCCACAACTGCCTCGGTCTGGCCAAGGCCAAGAACGCGCGCATCCTCGTCGCCTCGACCAGCGAGGTCTACGGCGATCCGATGGTGCACCCGCAGACCGAGGAGTACTGGGGCAACGTCAACCCGGTCGGACCGCGCGGCGTCTACGACGAGGCCAAGCGCTTCCAGGAGGCGATGACGATGGCGTACCACACCTATCACGGGGTGGAGACGCGCATCATCCGCATCTTCAACACCTACGGCCCGCGCATGCGGCTCAACGACGGCCGCGTGCTGCCGGCGTTCATCGGCCAGGCGCTGCGCGGCGAGGACCTGACGGTGTTCGGCGACGGCAGCCAGACGCGGTCGTTCTGCTACGTCGACGACCTCGTCGAGGGCATCTACCGACTGCTGCACAGCGACTACCCGTACCCGGTCAACATCGGCAACCCCGACGAGATCACGATCCTGCAGTTCGCCGAGGAGATCATCAAGCTGACCGGCACCACGCAGCAGATCATCCACCGGCCGTTGCCGAAGGACGATCCGACCCAGCGCCAGCCCAACATCGACAAGGCGCGTGAGATCCTCGGCTGGGAGCCGAAGGTGTCGCGGGCGGAAGGGCTCGCGATCACCTATGCGGCGTTCAAGGCGCTGCCGCGCGAGGTGCTCTACAAGCAGGAGCATCGCGACTTCGAGGGCTTCGTGCGCAAATGATGAAGAAGGTCCTCGTCACCGGCGGTCTCGGCTTCATCGGCTCGCACACCACGGTCGAGCTGCTGCGCAAGGGCTACCGCGTCGTCATCGCCGACAACCTCGCCAACACCCGCGCCGATGTGCTCGACGGCATCGAGGCCATCGCCGGCACGCGGCCCGAGTGGGTGAACGTCGACCTCGCCGATCCCGTCGCCTGCGGCGCCTTCCTCGGCGCGCACCCGGACCTCGACGGCATCATCCACTTCGCCGCCCACAAGGCCGTCGGCGAGTCGGTGCAGATCCCGCTCGAGTACTACCGCAACAACCTCGGCAGCCTGCTGTTGCTGCTCGACTACCTGAAGCGGCGGCCGCAGTGCGCCTTCATCTTCAGCAGCTCGTGCACCGTCTACGGCCAGGCCGATTCGCTGCCGATCGTGGAGGACGCGCCGATCAAGCCAGCCGAGTCGCCGTACGGCAACACCAAGCAGATCGGCGAGGAGATCATCCGAGATGGCGCCCGGGCGCACGGCTTCCGCAGTATCCTGCTGCGCTACTTCAACCCGATCGGCGCCCATCCATCGGCGCGCATCGGCGAGCTGCCGCTCGGCGTGCCGCAGAACCTGGTGCCGTTCATCACCCAGAGCGCGGCCGGTCTGCGCGGCCCGCTCAAGGTGTTCGGCAACGACTACCCGACCCGCGACGGCACCTGCATTCGCGACTACATCCACGTCGTCGACGTTGCCCTGGCGCACATCGCCGCCATGGAACGGCTGCTCGACGGCCGCGGCGACGAGGCGGTCGAGGTGTTCAACCTCGGCACCGGCACCGGCTCGACGGTGCTCGAGGTCATCGGGGCGTTCGAGTCGGCGACCGGCATCAAGCTGCAGTGGGATTTCGCCGCCCGCCGCGAGGGCGACGTCATCGCCGCCTTCGCCGACACCGCAAAGGCTCTCGCCGGACTCGGCTGGAAGGCGGAGCTGCCGCTCGAGCGGGCCATGGCCGACGCCTGGCGCTGGCAGCAGGCGCTCGGCGCCGAGGCGAAGTAGCGAAGGGGCTCCCGAGAGATGCGCATCGCGATCCTGTCCTACGAGTATCCGCCCGACACCGGCTTCGGCGGCATCGGCACCTACAGCTACTACCAGGCCCGGGCGCTGGCGAAGCTCGGCCACGACGTCCACGTCTTCGCCGGCGCCACCACGCCGGGGGTCACCCACAGCGAGCACGACGGCGTCAAGGTCACGCGCATCAAGCACGAGGGCTGGCTCGACCGGATGCTCGGCGACAGCAAGAAGATGCGGGCGTGGTGGTTCCAGAACCGGCTGACGACGGCCTGGAATGCGCACAAGATCCTGCTGCGGGAGCACGACAGAAAGCCGTTCGACTTCGTCGAGGCGCCGGAGTGCGGCGCCGACGCGATGGTGTCGACGACGCTGCTGCAGGTGCCGACGGCGCTCAAGTTCCACTCGCCGGCGCGGCTGATCATGGACATCTACGACGTGCCCAAGATCGACCGCGAGCTGACCGCGTTCGCCGAACAGCTCGGCATCAACCAGGCCGAGGTGCTGACCTCGTGCAGCCGCTTCCTCGCCGACGAGGTGGCGGCGAAGATGCACGAGACGAAGCCGATCCACGTCGTCCAGAACGGCATCGACGTGCCGATGTTCGACGCCGACTCTGGCATCGACGTGTTCGCGAAGTTCGGTCTGCCCAGGGACAAGAAGCTGATCTTCTTCGCCAACCGGATGGAGCCGCGCAAGGGCGTGCACATCCTCAAGGAGGTGGTCGAGCAGACGCTGGCGAAGTACCCCGATATCGCCTTCGTGTTCGCCGGCCGCGATCTGTTCGGCTGGATGGAGCAGAAGATCCTGCCGTGGGTGAAAGACCACGGCCTGCAGGATCGCTTCTTCTACCTCGGCCAGCTCGGCCTGGCCGAGGTGCGCGGTTGCCTGAAGGTGAGCAGCATCTTCCTGATCCCGAGCCTTTGGGAGAACTGTCCGTACTCGTGTCTCGAGGCCATGACGGCGGGGCTGGCGATCGTGTCGTCGGACTGCGGCGGTATGCCGGAGCTGATCGAGGATCATCGCACCGGGCTCCTGGCGACGAACGGCGACCCGTCCTCGTTCGTGCGCGCGCTGCAGGAGATGATCGAGGACGAGGGGCTGCGCGAACGCTGCGGCGCGGCGGCCCGGGCCGAGGTCGAGAAGCGGCTGACCGACACCGCCATCGCCGAGCAGAGCGTCGCCGTCTATCGCGGCTTCCTCGACGGCAACCCGGTGGCGACGGAGTCGCAGCGTGAGCGCGTCGAGCGGCTGCTGGCGTCGTCGGCGGACGGCAGGGGCCGTGGCTCGGTGGAGGTTGCGAATCTGAAGGCCGAGATCGCGGCGCTGCGCGGGCAGATTCGCGGCCTCGAGGGTCGGCGCGAATGGAGCTGGGGCTCGGCGCTGCTGCACGTGGTGACGTTCGGCGCCAGCAAGCCGAAGCCGTAGGAAGCGAGGTCACCCGGCCGTGGCGTCGATCCGGCCGATGACCGCGTCGCCGTCGGCCGCCACCTCGATGGCGTAGCGCAGCCCCGGCGTCGCGAGTCGCATGGCACCGGCCGGCACGGTGATCTCCGCGTCGTCGAGCACGACGCGGTTCGTGTCGGCGATCGTGATCAGCAGCTCGTCGTCTTTGGCGAGCCGTTGATGGCGGCCGCGGCCGAGGACCTCGAGCACGAGGTGCTTGCCGCGCAAGGTGGTCGGGGGCGCGCCGGGCTGCCAGACAGTCGGGCTCGAATCGACACGGAGCGCGGCCAGCGCGGCGCCGACGTGCAGCTCCCGCTCACTGCCGTGATCGAACAGGCGCAACGTGCAGTCCGACGGCTGCTGCAGTTCGGCGAGCAGGATGCCGGCGCCGACCGCGTGCACCGTCCCCGCCGGAACCAGGATCACGGTGCCGGGGCGGACCGGGATCGGGCGCAGGGCATCGAGGAGCTCGGCACCGCGGCCCGGGTCTTCAGCTGCGCCTCGAGTGGCTACCGCGAACGTCGCGGCATCGATGCCAGGGCGGATGCCGGCGAGGACGCGGGCTTCCGGGTCGGCAGCGAGAACGACCCAGGCCTCCTCCTTGCCACCGCGCCCGGTGGTTGCGTCGTCGCCGGGATGGACCTGGATGCTCAGCTCGCTAGCCGTGTCGAGCAGCTTGCCCAGAAACGGCAGCGGTCGACCCAGAACCTGTGACAGCGGCAGGCCGTTGGTGCGGCTTTCGCTGTCTGGCATGGTCGAGAACTCCCACGACTCGCCGATCGGCAGAGGGACCGCGATGGGGCCATCGTGCATGGCTGCCAGCCGGCGCCCGCCCCACGGCCGCGACTTCAGCGTCGTCGGACCCGGTTCGGGGATGAGCAAGGTGGGGTGCGGTCGAAGCGGCATCGGTGCAGTGCTTCTCCATACGCCCTGAGCCGCGAGAGCTGGAGCAGAAACCCCGTTCCAGGATTCATCGCCAAGACCATGTGAACTCAGGATGCGAGGGTATCAGTGGCTTGGCCCGCCGTCAGACCGTCTCCCACCGCAGCCGCTCCTGTTGCATGATCTGCGAGATGCCGTGGCAGTACTTGCTGATGCGATCCAGGTTGCACTCGTGCCGAGCGAGCAAGGTGACGAGCCAGTGCGGAACGCGCTCGTTGGCCTTGACCTCCATCACGGCCTTGCCGGCGGGGTAGGCCAGCATCTCCCGCCGAGGCTGCTCGAGGTCGAAGCTGGCCCGTCGAGTGCGGATCATGGTGTCGAACGTCACCCGCAGGCCCGGATCCATGAAGTACCCTTCCCAGGCCTGGCGGGTGTAGCTGATGACGTTCTGCGGGACCAGCCGAAGCGATCGGACGAGGCAGTGGATCTCGTCCGCGACTTCCTGGTCGTCCGGCTCGCTGAGTTCGAATCGCATGTCGCCGGAACACAGCCGATACGCGTCCGGCAAGGTCATGGCGAGGCGGCGCTTCTGAACGGTGCGGTTGATCCGCTGTTTGATCTCGACGAAGGCCGGAGCGTTCGGCGCGTCCGGGTAGATCCGGATCCGCAGTTTGCGGCGGAACAGCAGGCCGTCGATCTTGTTGCGGTAGCAGTCGAGTCCCGGCGTGTCGAAGTAGAGGCTCGCCACCTTGTAGAACCCGGATTCCGTGGAGTGGGGGTCCGGACGCAGGAAGCGCATGAGATCCGGCATCAGGTGGCGCATGCTCGCCGCCGGGATCGAGTACTTGATCTCGTACCTGTTGAAGCGCTTGATCACTGGATCAACTCGACTCGTTCGAACTTGAGGCCACGCGATTTGCCTTCGACCATGACCGGGTGGCTCGCACCGACACTGATCGCGAGGCTCGACCCGGGGGCGACCTTCGGGGTGGTCACCGAGCCCGCCTTGCTGGTGCCGTCGCCGGTCAATGAGAACCAGACGGGATCACCACCGATCAGATGGCGCGCCTTGCCGTCGCCAGTGGTCGTGAAATGGAGCGCGACCTGCTGAGGTGCGGGGGTCGGGTTGCGCAGGATGAACGTTGCCAGTTTGTTGCCGGCGGTCCAGCCTTCCGCATCGAGGCCGAACGCCCAGATCGTGCCCGGCATGATCTCACGCAGGCCAGCGCCTTCGGCCGACACGCCGCTGCGCTCGAGCTCTGCGAACACCTGATCCGCCAGTTCCAACTCGGAGCGCTTCAGCGCCAACTCGAGGGCGCGCCGCAGCCACTGGTCCCGCTTGTCGGTGTCCGATCCCTTGGCGATGCCGAGCAGGTACCGGGCTTCGCCGACGTCGCGCTCCCGGCTTCCCCAGGGGTGCTCGAAGAAGAAAGGTCGGTTGATGTAGTCGAGGAACCAGGGTACCGCGGCCACCGTCAGCAGCAGATAGCCGAAGCCGAGCGAAGGTGGACGAATCCTCATGACCCGCCTCCGGTGTGGAGCACCGCGTCGAGGTTCGCCGGCACCGTGGACAGGCTGTCGTGGGTTACCGCCTTGCCCTTGCTGTTCCAGATGTTGAGGGCATCGGCCTGGAGGGTGCCGCCGCGGCTGAAACGTTCGTTCTTGCGATACAGGTTGATGCCGGTGCCGCAGGCATCGATGACAGTCGAGCCGTCGAGGGCGGCGACGCTGCCATCCTTGATCTCGACACCGATCACGCAGTTGGCGAAGCGCGAGTCCTTCAGGGTCAGGGTCGAGCCCTCGCCGACCGAGATACCCTTGTCGCCGCTGTTGGTGAATCGGCACTGCCTGACCTCGACTCGCGACGCCATCAGGTCCAGGCAGTCGTTGCCGCTGTTCTTGAACTCGCAGTTCGAGATCACCATCCCCTCGCTGATGTCGATGTCGAGCGCATCGCTCCTCGCGCCGTCGAAGATGCAATCCCTGATCGCCACTTCGGCGACGTAGCCCCAGTGCATGGCGTCGTCGCCGATGTGGTTGACGCCGATCTGCGAATGCTCGAGGACGATGTCGCGGGTGTCGATCACGCTGACCATGCCCGAGCGGATCATGAGATCGTGTTCCACGATCGATCCACCGTGCCACCGACAGTGGCTCATCCTGCTGCCGGCGGTGCCCTGCCCGTGCAGCAGCATCACGCCCCACGGCTTGTCGGCCGCAAGCGGTTCGAACACGATCGGCGCATCCTCGCGGCCGACCGCCATCACCTTGCCGAAGCAGAGCAGGCTGACGGCGGGGGCGAGCTTCACGGTGGTCCCGGGCGCGAAGGTGACGGTGGTCTCGGGGCCGAATCGGCGTGACGAGGTGAACTCGACCGTGCCGGGCCCGAAGGCGACGAACTGCGTGGCCGGCGGCAGCGGCAGATCCCACGGGTGGGTCGAGAACGGTTCGATCGATGGCGGCAGTGACTTCACACGGCGCGCCTCGACGGTCGAGCCGGTCACGGCGTTCTTGGTCGCCAGCGACGACACGTCCTCCACGCTGCCATCGCAGCGGAGGAAGTAGCGGTAGTGCAGAGGGGTCGGCGCCAGGTCGAAGTGTCCGTAGAGCTGCGGCATCGGATTCCAGGTCGGGACCTTCCTCAGACCCGGGAACAGCAGCTCGTGGATCGCGATTCGGGTCGATTCGCCCTCGAGGCTGGCCTCGGCCACCACCGGATCCGCGGCGTCGAGCCGACCGTTCCTGTTGCGGTCCTGCACGAGTTCGAGATGGCCGGTGCCGCGCACCGTCAGCGCCGTGAGCTCCTGTGCGGCATGGCCGAGGGCAGCGATCTCGAGTTGCCCGGTCGGGCCGCGTGAGAAGTCGAAGTCGCACCCGGCGTCGTCCAGGTCCTTCATGACCCCCGCGTGCAAGGTCTCGAAATCCCGCTTCCTGCTCTCGGCCTCGCCGAGGAACTCGTCGATGCCGAAGTAGACGCACGGCACGAGGTGGAACTGGAGATCGCGCATCGCCGGCCAGTCACGGTGATCGCGTTGGGCGTCGGCTTTGAGGGCCGGCAAGATGCTCGCCACCAGCTCGTCGAGCCGGTCGGCCATGACGGTCGGGGTGAACCAACTCGTCAGCTCGTGCAGCTTCCGCTGCAGTCTGAACTCGAAGTCGGGGTGCCGTTTGAGTGCCGTGAGCAGCGGGTACTCCGTCGCATCGAAGCTCTTCTGCTTGTAGGCGAAGCCCCAGTCGCCGAAGTCCCACTGGATCGGTTCGAAGCGCCCCTTGTAGGGATCGAAGTAGACCTTGTGGTTGTGGTTGTAGTCGTGATGTCGGCCGGCGAAGAGTCGGTCGATCGCGATGTAGCTGGCGTAGGCGTCGAACGCCATGTGGCGCTCGGCGAAGTCGTGGAACGGGACGGGGTCGCCGTTGATGGCGCCGATCAGAGCTTCGATGTCCGTCCGGTTGGCCGCCTGCTCCGCGTTCCGCGCCGACACCTTGTCCCAGAATCTGGCCTCGCGAAACATGCTGCTCACCCCGTCGGGGCCGACCGGGCCGGTCTCGCCCTGGTAGATGCTGCCCGGCATCCGCCCCTTCAGGCGCAGCAGCGATTCGTCGGCCTGGTCCCAACGCAGGTAGAGGCCGCCGTAGGTTCCGTTGAGCATGAACTTGATCGGCTCCACCTCGGGTGTGAGCACACCCAGCTCGGCCGACAGGCGGGTGATCATGGTCTCGCTGATCGCGAGTCGGCTCGGCGGGTTCTTCAGGTTGAGGGCGGATCGGTTACGGAACGGGGCGCCCTTCTTGGTCTTTATCCGCCAGGACTTCTGCGGGAACAGCCAGTGCCAGTGGTTGTCACCCATGTAGCGGACACTGACCGGCATCCGCGCGTCGTTGGTCTCGAACAGCGCCGGTTGATAGCCGCTGTCCTTGCCGCTCTTCGGCAGATCGGCGTTGAGGCTCGCCAGACAGTGCCCGGGGACCGTCAGTGAGAAGGCCTCGAGCCCGTCGTCGGTCGGCATCCGGGGCGCGAACAGATCGGCGAGGTCCTCGCGAAAAGCATCGCGGGCGAAGTAGCGCCATTGCTCGATGTGCGGCGGCGGCGGCGACCCCCAGAATCCCGCCTTGCGCCCGAGCAGCTTCTCACCCGAGAGCACACCCTGGAATGCGATCCAGCCGACGAGGATCTGCAGCGGCAAGGCCACGACGAGCGCGTACCGCAACGGAATGCGCCAGAGCCGGCTCAGGATGCGAAGCATCTCACAGGTCCATCTGCTGGTGGCCTTCGATCAGGCTCACCTTCTTCTGGCCGGTCAGTTCGCGAACCCGCTGGAAGAACGGGCCGCTCTCGAACTTGCTCGGCAGCGTGATGCTGTAGACGAGCTGCACCGTCTTGGCCTCGGGCAGGGTCTCCATGCTGATCAGGAAGTGCTCGCGAAAGCTCTTGCGGAACAGTTCGCCCAGCAGCTCCTCGTGCTTGACCCCGTCGTCGACCTCGACCATCAGGATGCGTTCACGCACCGTGCGGGCGAAGAAGTTCAGGTAGTACATCAGCAGCACGAACATGGTGATGACCACCGTCGCGAACACGGCCATCAGGTAGAACTTGGTGCCGACCGCCATGCCGATCGCCATCGCCCAGAAGACGAAGCCGACATCGCGGCTCTCCTTGACGGCGTTGCGGAAGCGGACGATGGAGAGGGCGCCGACCAGCGAGAATGCGCGCGCGATGTTCGAGCCGATGATCAGCATGATCACGGCGACGATGACGCACATCATCACGTAGGTCTGCACGTTCGACTGCGAATACGAGATCCCCTTGTGGGTGACCTGGTAGACCTTGCCGATGATCAAAGCCAGGATGAAGGACAGGAACAGCACGATCGCGATCTCGATCGGGTTGAAGATCGCGCCCTCCTGGACGGCAGACCATTCCTTGACGAACTGTTCAAACATGACGGACGGATAGAGGGGGAATCGGGGCTGGGGGTGACGCCCGGAGTGGCGCCTGGAGTGCATCGGAGGGACAAGGGCGCAGGGTTGAGCCCACCAGAGCAGATCCGCCGTGGGGCAGACCGCTATGGCCTCGGGGGGGCCCGGTCGAGACCTGACGCTTTGCTGCGGTCGTCGCACAGAGCCGTCCGCAGGCGGCGCATCAGACTGCACACCACGTCGAGATTCAAGTTGGCCAGTTGCGCGCGCCCGCCATGGCGGGCGGTGATCCGTCCGATGTCGCGCCCCTACGGCTTCTCGTAGTAGTACCAGCCGTTGCGGAGGTCGATCGGAACCGTCCTTGGGATGGCGCGGATCAACTCGTCGCCGCGGAAGTGCAGGTCGAGGTAGGCCAGTGGCCGCTCACCCCGGAACATGAAGCCGGTGGTGATGTAATAGGTCCCGTTTGGAGCGACGCAATGTCCGGCGAGTCGCTTGTAGATGTCGCCGAAGAACACGTACTTCACGCGGCCGTCGAGCAGCGGCAGGACGTCGGTGTTCCAGTTGCTGTAGCCACCGTACGGCTTGTTGGGATCGACGCCCGGCGGGCACTCCGACACCGGACGGTAGCGATAGCTCATCAGGTGGGTCAGGAAGAACGTGTTGGCCACGTCGGCCGAAGGGGTGAAGGCCCGGTCCAGATAGGCCAGATCATCGGGGCTGTAGACCTCGCGGTAACCGAACAGCACGAACCGGTTGCGTCCGATCACGACCTGGTTGTTGCGCACGTCCCCGGCGAGTTCCTCGAGCACCGGCAGCTTCTCGATCCGCTCGTGGTTGCCGCGGATCATGTGCAGCTGGGCGTGGATGCGAGTGAAGTGCTTCTTGACGATCGCCCACTCGTCGGCGGAACTCGGCTCGAAGACATGATCGCCGAGCGCGAAGACGTGATCGAACTCGAGGCGGTTGAGCTCGTCGACGAAAGCCGAGATCAGCTCCTCGGTTTCGATCCGGCCGTCGTCATGGTTGTCGATGTGCATGCTGTAGGCGTGTCCCCACAGCGCCATCCTGGTGATCCCCTCCTGCTTCTCGTCGGGCAGTGACCAGACGACCTTGCCGGCGGCCGGCCCCGATACTTCGGGCTCCGGCAGCCAATCGCCGGGGGCAGCACGGGTCGCGCCGTTGTCCCAGCCGGGGTGGAACTTGAACCACGGGTGTCGGACGTCGAGCGGGATCGCGCGCGGCAGGATGCCGGTCAGCTCGTCGCCATCGAACCGCAGTTCGACATAGAGCCCAGGGCCGCGGTAGCCGCTGAAGTGGAAACCGGGGCAGAAGTAGAACAGGTCGGGGGCCTCGGCACGGCGCGGAACCACATGGGTCGACAGCATCGCATCGTTCGTCTCGCCGCAGAAGACGTAGCGTACGCCGTGCTCCTTCAGGATCGGCACCACGTCCCGGTTCCAATTGCTCTTGTCGTCGTCGAGCTCGAACAGCCGCGAGTGCGTCATGACGAAGGTGTTGGCGCGCGACTCGTGTTCGCTGCAGGCCGACCCGAGGAACTGCAGGTCTTCGGCCGAGAACATGGTCCGGTTGTCGAGCAGGACGAACCGGTTCCTGCCGACGTCGACCATGCGGTTGGCGGCGCCGCCGCCGGCAGCCTCGTATCCCGGAAGGGGGCCGCGATCGAGGTCGCCGCGGATTAGGTGCACCGCGGCGGTGCTACGTTGCAGGTGCTTCTGGCATGCCTGCCACTGCCATGAGTTGCCGGGCCGCGCGTGGTCGCCGAGGCCGAACACGTGGCTCGCTCCGCTGCGATCGATCGCCTCGTCGAATGCGTCCCAGACGTCTTCCGAGGGGCCGCCCCCGGGCGCGAGATTGGTGAGCAGGCTGGATCCGGAGCCGTAGACGATCATGCTCGAACGCGAGCTGTTCCGAGCAGACGCAGCAGCGGCGGGGCCCGGACGCTCCTGGCCACACGAAGAGGCGAGGAGCATCGAAACCGCGATGCAGCAGTGCAGGCCGGTCCTCAACCTGAAGCCCAGGCCCGGAGGCGTCGCTCGTTCGATCATCCTGCCGGTGTCACCGTCGTGCTCGAGATCCGTCGAAGGCAACGACGAACCCGCCGGCACGGTGGAGTTGAGAGTTGCCTCGGTACCATCAGGTTTGGGGCAGTGGTGGTTCACGATCATTTGCGGCCCATTTCGGCGGGGCTTGCATCCAAGCTGGAGGGGCTGACGACCGGATAATAGGGGGTCGTGCGCGTGAGGGCATGGCAACGGAGGCGGAATCGGATGGCGGGCCGATCGGACGCTGCCGATGGCAGCCGCGTGGCGGCCGCCTGACGTCGGCAGGGCGGGCAATGGCCGTGCGGTATGGGTGCGTTCAGGTTCGTTACGGGCTAATGTCCGCCCTCAGGTATGACGAGTCGCACCCGTACTACATCTCCGGTTGACGTCGGTCGGGCGCGCCTGCTCGTCCTTCGGTCACACGCCAGGCCGACCCGTGTCGTCGTCGATCCTGCGGGCGCGCGGCCGGGCAAGCTGGTCTGAGCGGGTGCCGCGCGTTTCGTAAACCCGCCTACCATGCTCCGCGGTCTGCTCAAGAGGTGCTGTCGAAGGGCCCGTGACCTCAGGACGCGCCTCGGGTTGCGGCGCGCGCGCGGCGATGCCGGTCGCGTGGTCGTCGCCTCCACCTGGGACTTCCCCAACCCTTCGCACGCCTACGCGTACCAGGAGATGCTGGGGTTCCTCGATGCTGGCTACGACGTGCGGGTCTTCATGGGCGAACGGCGTCCCGCGCAGGAGCTGGCGGCCCGCTTCCGGCCGTTGCTCGACCGCACCGTGTGCGTCGAGACCCTGGCTTCGATTCACGAACGCGATCTCCGCCACCTCGATCGGGGGCACCCGGGCAAGGTCGATACCTTCCTGCGGCGTGTGGCCGAGGTCACGGGGCGGAGCCTCGGCGAGTTGCGAGCCGAGCCGTTGGTGCTGCGGGCCTGCACGTTCACCCGGCTCGTCGAGCTCTCGCGGGCACGCTACCTGCAGAGCTGGTTCTTCTACGACCAGTCGTTCATGGCGATGTTCGCTGCGCAGGTGCTCGGCATCCCGCGCGGCATCTCGTGTCACGTCGACCATGTGCTGGCCGATCACCCGTTCAAGCTCGTGCCGCTGCAGTTGCAGACGGCGGACCTGGTGTTGGCCATCAGCGAACGCACCAGGGACGAACTCGTGCGTCTCGGCGGGGCCGGCTGCGCCGACAGGATCCTGGTCAAGCGCATCGGCGTCGATGGCACGGCGCTCCGTTCGCTGCGGCAGCCGCGTCCGGTCGGTGAGGCCTTCGAGCTCGTGTCGGTCTGTCGGATCGAGCCGAAGAAGGGGCTGGTGACGCTGATCGAGGCCTGCGAGCTGCTCCGGCGACGCGGTCTCGGGATCCGCATCCGACTGGTCGGCGGTGTCGACCCGAGCATGTCGTCAAGTGCCGACTACGCCGCCAGAGTCCGGCGCCGGGTCACCGAGCTGGGGCTCTCGGACCTGGTGTCGTTCACGGGAGCGCTCGCTCACGATCTGGTGCCGGACGTCCTCGCCGCCGCGCACGCGTTCGTCGCCCCCTATGTCGAGGTGGAGGGCGGTGACAAGGACGGGATCCCGACGGCCATGGTGGAGGCCATGGCCGCGGGATTGCCGGTGATCGCCAGCGCCGTCGGTAGCATCGGCGAAGCCGTAGTCGAAGGTGAGCAGGGGCTCCTGGTGCCACCCGGTGATGCGGTCGCCCTGGCCGCGGCGATCGAGCGGCTGGCGGGCGATGAACGTCTGCGAGAGCGGCTCGCCGCGGGCGCTGCCCGACGCTTCGATCGCGAGTACGACTGTCGCGTCACCGACGTCGCCTTGCATGACAAGGTCAGGGCCTTCCGGGGTTCGCCGAATCAGGTCCGGTGACTCCGATTCACTCCTCGTAACCGAGGAGATCGAGCAGGAAGTGGAACCGTTGGCCCAGCCGCGAGCGGGCCTCGTTCGTCAGCAACGATTCCCACAGCCGGACCTTGCCGGACCGGATGTGCGGCGACCCCTTGAACGTCTTGCTGA
>JAGQRA010000421.1 GCA_020425885.1 Planctomycetota bacterium
CTCGGGCGCGCCGGGCGATGCCGTCGGCGTGGATCGACCCTCGCCGCCCGCGGGCGCGACGTCGGACACCGACCACCACGACAACGCCGCGATCAGCGCAGCGAGCAGCAGCATGGCGGCGACGAGGTGGCGATGCACGGCCGCACGATAGCGGTTCGTGCTGGCGCTGCGGCGCCGCGCGCTCTCGTCGGCTCCGTCCGCTTCGGCGCGCTGTGGAAAGAGACCGAAAGTTGGCGGGCGCCGCGAGCTAGCGCCGCCTCTGGGTTGACCGTCCGCTCCGCGAACGCGGATACTCCACGCCAAGCACGGGCCCGGTCCGGGCCCGCACTCCCACTCACCTCAGGAGATTCTCATGGCCTCTCGTTGGCTCTCGCTGGTCGCCTTGGGCGCGCTCAGCTTCGGGTTCGGCGCTTGCGACAGCAAGACGACGTCGATCATCGATCCGGATCTGCAAGCCAAGATCCAGACGCTCTCGGACTGCTTCCCCAACCTCTACCGCTTCGCCGACGGCGTCTTCGACATCGCGAAGACGTGGCAGCTGGATGGGGACAACAACCCCGCCGACCCGGCCGAGCTGTCGTGGAGCTTCACGGGCCAGGACATCACGGCGACGCTGACGGTCGGCTCGTCGACGATCACGATGGTGATCAGCGCCTACGGCCCCAACGGCGCGGCGGAGCAGCGCGACTGCTCGGCGCTCTCGGCCGCCGGGGCGATCTCGCCGGTCAACGAGCTCAGCGAGGCGATCGACAACATCGCGACGCAGCTGCGCAACGAGTTCGACACGGCGAAGCCGTTCCTGCACGGCGTCTGGTCGATCTCGGGCAACGGCATCTCTGCGTCGGGTGAGGGGTTGACCGGCATCATCGGCGGCGCGACCAACGCCAACGAGCTCGAGGAGGTGCGCACGACGCTCGAAGCGGTGACCACCGCCGTGCCGGACGTCGATCCGAGCACGATCACGGACGCCGGTCCGCCGACGTGCACGTTCACCTTCAACACCACCGGGCTGATCACGGACGAGGAGCCGGGGCAGGAGTACCCGCGCGGCGTCATCACCGTGACCGTCAGCGACGGCACGACGAGCGTGGACGCGACGATCACGTTCGACAAGACCGCGGTCGCCACGATCCAGGTCGACGGCGCTGCGACGACGGCGTCGTTCAACCTCGAAACCCGCGTCCTCACGTTCAACTGATCCCATGCGCATCCGCCTCTTCGCCGCCGGGCTGTGCCTGGCGACCCTCCCCTCGTGCTTCCAGTTCGAGGTCGCCGCGCAGGCCGGCTACGCCAACCTCGCGCTCGACGGCAACCTCGGCTACCAGAACGGCACGACCGGCCCCGCCGTCGACCAGGACATCGAGAGCGCCTTCGGCCTCGGCGATCGCCAGGGCACGCCGTTCGTGCGCGCGGAGATCGACACCGGCGTGCCGGTGATCTCGGTCTCGGCGTTCATGTTCGAGGACGACGGCATCGGCCGCCTGAACGCCGACTTCGGTGACATCAGCGCCGGCCTGCCGGTGCAGACCGAGTTCGAGCTGACCAGCATCAAGGCCGCCTACACGTTCGACATCCCGATTGTGCCGGGCATCGCCAGCATCCAGCC
>JAGQRA010000422.1 GCA_020425885.1 Planctomycetota bacterium
CGCAGCCGCGCGAAAGCCATCGGCGCCCGCCGCCGCGGTCCACCGATCCGACCAGTCGGCGAGTTCCTGCCTCACGACGGTGTCGTCGGTCAGCCACGCCAGTGAGCGACCGCCACGGTCGACGAAGACGCCCCGACCGCGATGCAGTCGCCCGTCGATCGAATCGAACACCGTCTCCCTGGTCGTCGTGCTCCACACCCGCCCCGCCTCACCCCGGGCGAGCGAGGCGACCTGCGAGCCATCGGGGAGCAGGGCGAGGCCGAGGATCGCGTTCTTGTGCGCCTGGATCCGCACCACGTCCTCGGCGCGCGGATCCCACCGACGCAGCGTGCCGTCTTCGGAGACCGACAACAGCGGACCTTGAGGCGTTTGCCAGGCCAGATCGAGGACGCGATCGCGATGCCCGTGGATCGCCCCCAGCCGCGTGCCGGTGCGGATGCTCCACCGGTAGATCGCCTGGTCGGCGGCGGTGAAGACCTCGGATCGCGTCGGATGGAAGCTCAGGGCCAGCACCCGCTCCTCGTGCTGGATCGGGAACCCGATGAGCTCGCCGGACTCCGCCGCCCACAGGTAGACGGTGCGGTTGCGTGAGACCGAGGCCAGACGCTCACCGGTGGCATCGAAGGCGATCCGGTCGATGACGCCGCGGTGCCCCTTCACGGTTGCCAAGACCTTCTTCAGGCCGCGGTCGAGGATGTAGATGCGCCGGTCGGTGCTGGCACACGCCAGCCGGTCGGCGGCGACGGCCACCGCGCTGAGCTCCACACCCTGCAGCCTGCCGCCCGCCACCGCACTGAGGTCGACGAGACGCCAGATCTTGATCGCGCCGCCCCGACTCACCGTGACCACGGCTTCGCCATCGGGGTCGGCGGCGATCGCCGACCACGAGTCCGGGCCGAAGACGCGCACCTCGCCACCGGCGGCCTCGGTCGCATGCAGATGGCGACCGTCGGTCCAGACCACGTGTCTTCCCACCATCGCCAGGTCGAGCAGGTCGACGGCCGGGATCTCGCGGACCGGGGCGAACGATTCGCGATCGAGCACGACGACCACATCCGCACAGCCGACCGCGATGTGGTCGCGGCCCACGGACAGCATCTCCATCTTGCCGCGACGACTCAGCGCGACGCCCTGGCTCAGGTCGATGCGGGCGAGCAGGTGACGCCATTCCCAGGCCCGCAGGCGCGGTTCGGACGCCTGCAGCGCATCGATCGCGTGCTGGACGTTGTGCAGGCGCAGCGATTGTTCGGCGATGGCGACGCTGGTCCGGTAGGCGGTGGCATCGGAGATCCCGCGCAGCCGTTCCGACTCGAAGAACATCAGCAGGCTGGTCGCACCACCGGCGGCCAGCAGCACGATGATCGCGAGCGTGGCCGTCACCAGCAGGCGATTCTGTCGGATGAACCGCCCCGCGCGCTGCAACGCGGTGTCGGGCGAAGCCACGATCGCCGCACCGTTGCGCACGTTGTCGAGGTCGTGGGCGAAGTCGGCGACCGTCGCGTAGCGCCGGTCGGGGTCGGCGGCCATCGCGGTCAGGCAGACGGTCTGCAGGTCCTTCGGGATGCGACCGTTGAGCAATCGCGGCAGCTCCGGCCGGGCGGCAATGACGCGGCGGCGGGTGGCCTCGGGCGTCGGGCCGAGGAACGGATTGCGCAGCGTCAGCAGCTCGTACAGCGTCACGCCCAGCGAATAGACGTCGAGCGCGGGCGTCGGCCGACCGAGGTGGCCGAGCAGCATCTCCGGCGGCATGTACGGCAGCGACCCGATCACGCCCTGGGTATGCGTGATGCGCTGGCTGTCCTCGGTGTGGGCCAGGCCGAAGTCGAGCAGCAGCGGATGCCCGCCGGCCGACAGCATGATGTTCGACGGCTTGATGTCGCGATGCATCACGCCACGGACATGGGCGTGCGAGAGCGCCATGGCGACGCCGTGGATGACGTGCAGGCACGATTCGATCCAGTCACCGCGGAGCCCGAGTTTGCTGGTCGAGTCGCCCGCCGCCGGCGCGGCGCCGGCCGGCGGCCGCTCCGCCACCGCATCGGCCAGCAATCGCTGCAGGTCGGCACCCTGCAGGGTCTCGACCTGGCGACCCCGCTCGCCGAGCTTCGCGATCACCGCCGCCAGGCTGCAGCCGCGCACGAACGCCATCGAGAACCACGGCACGCCATCGCTGGTGCCGACCTCGAAGACCGGAACGATGCCCGGATGCGACAGCTTGACGATCGCTTCGATCTCGCGGTCGAAGCGCGCCCTGGTGCCATCGAAGTGAAGCAGCTCGGGGCGCACGACCTTGAGCGCGACCTCGCGACCCGGCGGATCCTGCCAGGCGCGGTAGACGACACCCATGCCGCCCTCGCCGAGACGTTCGCGGATCTGGAACGGACCGAGCAGCCGCGGCTCGTCGCCTTCGCCCATCGCGGTGAGCGCCCCGAGACTGCGCAGACGGGCGACGACGCGGGTGACCTGATCGACGTGGTCCGGGTATCGCTCGCGCAACGAGGCGAGCGCCGATTCGACATCATCGGACTCGAGACACTCGAGAATGGCCTCCTCCAGCCGATGCGCGATGTCGTCGTCCTCCAGCATGCTGAGTCGAGTCAGGCTATTCTCGCGCGCATGTGGACTGCAAGGAAACCCGCGCTTCAGCTCGCGGCACTCGCTCTATGCCTCGCTCCCTGCACCGGACAGAAGGTCGGTGCCGGCAACGGCACCGAAGCCGTCGAGGTCAAGGCCGCGGCAAAGGAGGCGAGTGCCGACAAGGCGAACGCGCCAACGGCACCGGCGCCGAGCTGCTCGATCGTCGGTGCCAGCGTGAGCTGCGGTATGGACTGGCGTAGCCAGGCACGCTTCGCGGGGAACTCCGACCCGATCGAGTACGCCGAGAAGCAGCTCAAGCGGGCGATCGAGGACCGCGAGTTCGACCTCCGCACGGATTCCCTCCCGCTGGCCAAGCTGATCGCGCTACTCGATCCGGACGGCCGCATCAGGATCGACAACCAGAGCCAGGTGATCCTGCGCAACGCGCCTCTCCTGATCGCGAGTCAGCTCAATCACGCAACGGCGAAGAGCCGGCTCGTCGTCGGCATCGACCTGATGGTCTGGTTCGGCTACGGCGACGTACCGCAGCCGCCGGCCGGGGCGACCGCTGCCGAACGCGCCGCCCATCAAGCCGAGCAACGCCTGCAGCTGCAGGCGACCGCCTTCGCCCTGATCGACAAGTGCATGGCCGGCAACGACTGCGTCTTCGTGATCGGCGACTACCCCGACCTCCGCGAAGGCAACGCGGTGCTGATGCGGCCGCACCAGCGACCGACGGCCGAGGTGCTGACCGAGCTCAATCGGCGGCTGCGCGAGTTCGCGGCCGAACGCGAGCGCGTCGTCCTGTTCCCGATGCACGACCTGCTCGAGGCGGCGGTGCGTCACGAGCTCGAGGTCGAGATCGGCGGCAAGACCCGCCGCCTGCGCAGCGCCGACGTGCTTCAGCTCGACGAGATCCACCCCAACCGCCTCGGCGTCGCGATCCTGCTGACGCATGTCGCCAAGGTGGTCAAAGCGGAGGCTCCACAGGTCGCCGACTGCCTGCCCGAGCTGCCCGATCTCGAAGCGATGATGACGACGGCCGGGATCGAGGTCGAGGACCTCGACTACCTGGCGCGACGCGGCCGGCACGCCAAACCGGGCAAGTAGCGGCGGGCCGGCCGTGGCGCCGGGCTGACCATGGTGACACCCAACCTCCAGCGCGACGGCGCATGCGCCGGACCGAGTCGTCGCGCGGTGAGGGGTGGCGACGCCGAACACGAACCGGAGAATCGGAACCAACTCTACACCCGCTCCCGTTTCCGCAGGCCGAACCCCATGAAGCCCGAGACGCTCCTCCTCTGCTCCACTCTCACCGTCGGCCTTGCGTGCCTCGCGCCGGCGCAGAGCCGCGCCCCCAAC